>JAISWQ010000010.1 GCA_031271025.1 Zoogloeaceae bacterium
GTTTATCCGCGCGGACGAGATCAGGACGAATCCGGGCCAGATCATAGCGCCGATGCCCGCCCGCCGTATGCTCTGCCTGAATCCGCCCGGAAGCCTCCCAGCGCCGAAGCGTCGTGATCGACACTCCCAGCGCTTTCGCCGCCTCGCCTATGCTTAATATCCTCTCCATTTTGGAGAGATTAGCATGTGTTTACATAGATTTCAAGAAAACTGTTCAGGCCCCCGCGCAGTACGTCAGGCGACGTGGCTTTTCATGTGGCGGCGCAACCTTCCAGAACGCTGAAGCATAATACCTCAGAGCCGCATGGATTGCCACAGGACCAGAGTATGGTTTCGTTCCTGGTAGAACTTTTAACCGACGATAACTCTTTGTATTTATTGAATTAATAGGGTCGAATTAGAAGCAAAAATCAGCGACAGCCCTTCAGGGCTGTCGCTGATTTTTGCTCAGACCTCTCCTTCATATCGATATAACCAGAAAAACTTAGAAATTACCCGCAACCTCACTATAGTTTCCACACTCAGGATTTTGTGGGTGCAATTGAAAACAGCGGATAAAACCCCCTCGCCATTGCGAAGGCAGACGACCGTGGGGGATTTGTTCCGGCGTTCCGGAAAACCGAACCGCAGCATGAATTGCCACGGCGCTGCACGCCTCGCTTGTGGCGAGGAGGTTTTATCCGCCACTTTTGATTGCCCCCGATTCTGCCCTGTTCCATACCAAGGGAATTTCATCGTGCCAAACCCACCGCGCTTCAGCCGTTTCAACGTTCTTTCCGTCACGCCCAACATCGGGGCAGAAATCGAGGGCATAGACCTTGCCCTTGCCCCGGACGCGCAAGCCGCCAGCGAGTTGCGCTTCGCGCTTGCCCATTACGATGTCCTCTTTTTCCGGGGACAAACCCTCACGCCGGAAGCGCAGGTGCGTATCGCCCAGGTGTTTGGCGAACCCGCACGCGAAAAAACCTACTTTCCCGCTTTGCCGGAACATGAACTGGTGGAGCTGGTGGAAACAAAGGAAGGCGGCCCGCGCTACAACACCGACCAGTGGCACAACGACACCAGCTACATCGCCGACGTTCCCGCCGGATCCGTTCTGGTAGCGCGGGTGCTGCCAGAATCCGGCGGCGATACCCTGTGGGCGAGCGCGCGCAAGGTCTATCAGGCGCTGCCGCCCGCGCTCGCGCAGTGGCTGGAAACCCTGACCGCTTCACATTCCATCGACCATTCCGGCTGGCCGGAAATCATCCGCAGGGAAGGCGAGGAAAAATACCGCGACATTCGCGCCCGCCATCTGCCGGTTTCGCATCCGATCGTCAAAACTCATGCCGTGACTGGCGAAAAATACATTTTCGTCAATCCCAAATACACCGAACGTATCGATGGGCTTTCCCGCAATCAGGGCGATGCCGTTCTGAAATTCCTTTTCGCCCAGTTCGAGCGCCCGGAATTCCAGGTTCGTCTGCGCTGGTCGCCCGGCACGGTCGTCGTCTGGGACAACCACAGCACCAATCACTACGCCGTCCCCGATTACCTGCCCGCCTACCGGCTGCTGCACCGGGTGACGTTCTGAAGTATTCCGATTTTCATTACCAATGGGAGAAAAACCAGCATGAGCACACATCCCCACCCGGCACTTCCCCTCCTCGCGGACGTCGATCAGAAAGACGCTGAGGCAGGGCTTGCGCTACTCGACGAATATATCGCCGCCTTCAACGCTCAGGATGCCACGCGCTGGAGCCGGACACTGCATTATCCACATGTCCGCTTTGCCGGGGAAGAAGTGAAGATCTGGCACACACCGGAAGCCTACGCGGCGGACAATGACATTCGCCAGCTCGCGGAAAAAACAGGCTGGGCGCGCAGTCGCTGGGATTTTCGCCATCTCGTGCAGGGCAATGCCGACAAATTGCATTTCGCCCTGCAATTCACCCGTTATGATGCGGGGAATCAGCCGCAAGGGAGCTATCAGGCATTTTATGTGCTGACGCGCCAGAATGGACGCTGGGGCGTGCAGGCGCGTTCGAGCTATGCCGGAATCATCGGAAAAAACACGGCTTTCTGATATTTTCCGGTAGAAAAACCATGAAAATCCCCTTGCTTCCGTACCGCTTTCTCAACCTTGTCTGCGGCATCTGTATCCTCGTTGCCGCCGACCTGTCGTCCGTGCAGGCCGAAACCTACCCGAACCGTCCTGTCAAGGTCATTGTGCCTTATCCGGCAGGCGGCATCGTGGACATTTCCACCCGCATCATCACGGAAAAAATTGCGCAGGATTGGAAACAATCCATCGTGGTGGAAAACCGCCCCGGCGCGAATGGCAATATCGGCGCCGCCGCCGTCAGGAGCGCGCCCGCCGATGGCTACACACTCCTGGTTGCTGCGAACTTTCTGAGCACGAACCCTCTGATGGATGGCAAGGCGAAAGTGTCCGCCAGTGATTTCACGCCCATCGCCACTCTTGCCATGCCGCCCAACCTTTTCGTGGTGCCCGCGGCTTCACCTGCACGCACACTGAAGGATTTCGTTGCCCTCGCCAGGCTGCAGCCGGGCGCGATCAACGCGGCCAATCCCGGTGTCGGCAGTTCCAATCACCTCGGCACGGAACTTTTTGAAGCCCTCGCGGGCATCCAGTTCACCCAGATTGGTTACAAGGGACAGCCACCCTTCATTCCCGACCTGTTGAACGGTCAACTTGATTTCGCCCTCGCTTCCGCCGGACTGGTTGGCGCCCAGATCCGGAGCGGAAAACTCCGTCCATTGGCCGTCAATTATACGAAGCGGCTGAAAAACTACCCCAATGTACCCACGATCGGCGAACATGGCTACCCAGACGCCGTGGTGCTGCCGTGGATCGGCTTTGTCGCACCCCTGGGAACGCCGCATTCCATTCTGGAACAATGGGTGGCCGCTCTGAAAAAAGCGTTCCGGGAACCGGACGTGATCCAGCGTTATGAAAACATGGAGGCCGAAAATCCCGGCTTTTTCCTGGAAGAATTCGCGCAATTCCTGCGCGCGGAAGACGTCCGCTGGCGCAGGATCATCGCCGAACGCCACCTGAACACACATTGACTCGTTTATTTCTTGCAAGGAGGTTTTTTCATCATGCATTTGTCCTTTTCCAGACTCATACTGCGCCTTTGCGCTTCTGCCCTGCTCTTCTTCGTCCCAGCACTGGCGCAGGCTGCGTGGCCAACGAAACCCATCAAACTCATCGTCGCCTTTCCGCCCGGCGGCGCTTCCGATGTCGTTGGGCGCTTTTACGCGGAACAACTCTCCGTTGCCCTGGGACAGCCCGTGGTGGTGGAAAACAAGCCCGGCGCGGGGACAGCCATTGCGGCGGAAGCCGCCGCCCGCGCAGCGCCGGATGGCTATACCCTGTCGCTGGCGCCCGCCGGACAACTGACCATCCTGCCGCACATCAACAAAAAGCTGCGCTATGACCCTTTCAAGGATTTCACGCCCATCGCCATTGTCGCCTCCGTTCCCTATGTGATCGCGACAAGCGCCAACACCCCGGCGCAGAACCTGAAAGAACTCATTGCGATCGCCAAAAAGAAACCAGGCGAAATCACCTACTCTTCCTGCGGCACCGGCACGCTCTGCCACCTGAGCGGCGCGTTCTTTGAAAGTCTGACCGGCACCCAACTGCTGCATGTTCCCTACAAGGGCAGCGCGCCCGCAATCACCGCGCTGCTGGGGGACGAGGTCAACCTCGCCTTCGATACCCTGCTCATTCTCGCGCCGCAGGTAAAGGCCGGAAAAGTGAAGGGACTGGCGCTCAGCAGCGCCCAACGCTCGCCCATTCTGCCAGAGGTTCCCACCGCCGCCGAGGCAGGTCTGCCGGGTTATATCCTTTCCTCCTGGTTTGGCTTCGTCACCCCCGCCGGAACACCGTCGGAAATCGTGGCACGCCTCAACAAGGAATTGCAACGTATCGCCCAACGCCCCGAAACAAAGGCCAAACTCGCCGAACAGGGTCTGGATGCGCTCGCCACCACGCCGGAAGTCTTCGCCCAACAAATCCGCGAGGACAGCAAACGCTGGGGCGAACTCGTCAAAAAATCAGGCGCGGCCCAGGATTAGAGCGTATCAACAAACGGATGCGCATCGCGCGTGACATCTGGACGTGGCAATCCAACCACGGTTCAGCCTTCCGAAACATTGGCACAACCCCCAGGGCCACACATGGAGCACAAATGAGCACCGATTCCCTCACCCAAACCGACGCCGCCTGGAATGCCCGCGTCGAACTCGCTGCCGCCTGCCGTCTCACCCATCTTTTCGGCTGGACGGATTTGCTGGCAACCCACATTTCCATCCGCGTGCCGGGATGTTCCGAACATTATTTCGTCAATCCGCTGGGGTTGTTGTTCGATGAAGTATCCGCTTCCTCCATTCTCGAAGTGGATTTCGCGGGCAGGGTCATCGGCGGGCGCGGCGACCTCAATCCCGCCGGAACGGTGATCCACGGCGCGATCCACGCGACGGGTTCCCCGGCGGCGGAAGCGGTCATCCACCTGCATTCGCGCGAAGGCGTCGCGGTTTCCTGCCAGCGCGACGGTCTTTTGCCGCTCACGCAAATGGCGCTGATGATTCATGACGATGTGGCCTATCACGATTTCCAGGGTGTGGTGCTGGACAACGAAGAGCGCACGCAACTCCTCGCCGATCTGGGCGACAAGCACCACCTCATTCTGAGGAATCACGGCACGCTCAGCATAGGCCGTAACATGCCGGAAGCCTTTGGCCGCATCTGGCGTCTAGAGCGCGCCTGCCGCTTCCAGCTTGCCGCGCAATCGGCAGGTGTGCTCTTGCGGGAACTGCCACAAACGGTCATTGCCCGTACCACGCAGCAGGCGAAAGCGATCTACGGCGACCACTCCGGCTTTTTACCCTCTGGCCGCCGTGAATGGGCAGCGCTCCTGCGGCGACTGGACAGGGAATTGCCGGGATTCAGGAACTGAATCGCCGAATATATTTGCACAGCGGCAGAAAACAAGAATCCCCTTGCCGCCTCATTGTGCGCGCAAGGGGAAGAAAGCGCGCGCAAAGCGGAACATTGGCCCACCGTGCGCGCATGGAAGGATTCCGGTGTAGCTACAGCTACACCTTGAACTGGGAGATGGTGGTGTTCACCGCCTTGGCGAGTTCGGCCAGTTCGCGGCTGCTGGATGCGGCCTCTTCGGCGGCGGCGTTGTTTTCGTCCGTCATCTGGGCGATGGATTCCACGTGTTTGGCGATTTCCTGGCTGGCCTGACTTTGCTCTTTCAGGGCGTTGGAAATTTCCGTTACGGCCTCGCTGACACGGCTGGCTTCTTCGCGGATGGACGCCATGCGTTCCCCTGCTTCCCTGGAAAGCGTCTGCCCGGATTCCACCTGCTTCACCACTTTGCTCATTTCATCCACCGCTTCCTTGGCGGAAGTCTGGATCTTGCCGATCATGGTGCTGATATCCCCGGTGGATTGCGCCGTGCGCTCGGCAAGCTTGCGCACTTCATCGGCAACGACGGCGAAGCCGCGCCCCTGTTCTCCGGCTCTGGCAGCTTCAATGGCCGCATTCAGCGCCAGCAGGTTGGTCTGGTCGGCAACCTCCTTGATGACTTGCACCACGGAAGAAATCTGTTGCGATTCCTCACCCAGGGCCTGGATCACCTGTGAAGCCTGCGCAACGCTTTGAGCGATGGTTTCCATCTCGGCACTTGTTTGCTCGATGATCTTGCTGCCTTCCTCGGAAGTTTTCCCGGCATGTTGGGCAACCGACTGGGCGTCACTGGAACTGGAAGCCACGGTGTTGATGGAAACGGTCATTTCTTCCACCGAGGCCGCCATTGCGGAGGTGGAGGAAGACTGGCTGGTGGAAGAAGAAGCCACTTGCTGCGCGGCGGTATTCACTGCTTCCGCGGCGCCGGAAGCCTTGCTTACCCGTTCCTGGATTTCCCTGAAGGAGGCTTGCAGCTTGGCAAGCATTCTGTTGAAGGCCGCCACCATTTCGCCGATTTCATCGCTGGCGTGGTAATCCACTTTCAGACGCAGGTCATTCTCCCTTTCCACCTGGATCACCGTATCGCGGGTGAAGATCGTAGGCTTCAAGACCGCACTCAGCGTGGTAATGCCCAGAAAAATAACGCAGGAGATGGCGGCAAGGGTGAGCACGCCCTGGAAAAACATGATGCGTTTGGTGGATTCGGCATCCTGTACAGCCAAGTTCTCGGCAAACTTCTGATTGAATTCCGCCAGAGCGCCCAGTTGCCCCGTAATCTTCGTGGTGTATTCGCGCATGGTACGCCCCAACTGGTCGAACTCACGATACATCGCTTCCAGCTTTTCCGGGGAAGGGGTGTTGAGGGTGCTTGCCAGCTTGTCGGACATTCCCGGCCCTATCTGGGGATACCAGATATTCCAGGCGTTACGGACTTCGCTCCAGTAGGGTTCCGCTCCGGCGGCCTTTTTCACACCATCGTATTCCTGATATGCCTTGAGAGCGGCAGCGTCTCCAAGGCGCTTTTGTTCCAGCACGCGCGCCAGCTCACGCAACTGTTCCTCATAGGGCAAGGTCTGCTTTACAGAAATCTCGTAAAAACGCCGGATCATGTTGTTGACCTGCGCTTCCGTATTCAGTACGTCAACCGTTTTGGGAAGAACGCTGGAATTCAGGGTATCAATGGTTTTACTGGCATTGATGCTGCTGTAAAAACCCAGCCCGCCAACCAGCAGAAGCGATACCCAGGCGATAGAGGCCAAAAGGTGGAGCCGAACCTTGATTTTCATGATAGATCCTTTCTTATCCAGGTTGAATGGATATATGCGCATTCTCGTCTGCGCTCTTTTGTGCATAAAACACTTACAGCATACACCCAAACGATCCCCCTTGAAAACCACCCAGCAAACATCAGCGACAGCCCTTCAGGGCTGTCGGTCAAACGCCATTGGGAAGGGTTTCTTTCCCCTCCCCAATGGCTACGGTCGAAACCCCGGCCGTAAGAAAGGAGTTCCAACTTCCGCACCTTTCTTACGGGCGGGGTTTCATCAAGTGGACAGATTGGAAGCTCGCTACAAACATACAAAAAACAGTTGGCAAGGCGTATCTTTTCCCCTAGAATGCGCACCTCTTCGCAGCGCGCCCGTAGCTCAGCTGGATAGAGTACTTGGCTACGAACCAAGGGGTCGGGCGTTCGAATCGCTCCGGGCGCGCCAAAAGATTACCCCAAGGGCCGATCGCATGGATGCAGATTGGCCTTTTTCATCCCCTCACGCCAGCGTCGCGTGAGGGTTTTCAACCGGACGCCTGCTCTCTCAAACCGGGGCGGCGTCAGCTAGACGAGAGTTTGAAATCATGGCTATCACAACTGAGCAAAAATCACAGGTCGTCGCCGATTATCAGCGCGCCAAGGGCGATACGGGATCCCCGGAAGTGCAGGTCGCGCTCCTGACTTCCCGCATCAATGATCTGACCGGGCACTTCAAGGAACACAAGAAAGACCACCATTCCCGGCGCGGCCTGCTCCGCATGGTGAGTCGACGCCGCAAGCTGCTGGACTACCTCAAGGACAGGAATCCGGGCAGTTACCGCACCCTGATCGAGCGCTTGGGCTTGCGGAAATA
>JAISWQ010000018.1 GCA_031271025.1 Zoogloeaceae bacterium
ACCGTCGGCGTACCGCAGTGGCCGCAAAAACGGTGATTTTTCCGCCAGTCGAGCAGCTCGCTGGCGCGTCCGGCCAGCGCGAAGCCTTCCGCGCCGGCGAGTCCGTGAAGCGGACGCAAGAGACTCAGCTCACCGGGAACCCCGGCGGGAGAACGCTCGATCTCGGCGGCGCGGCAGGGCTTCCCCCGCCAAACGCCGATGTCGAGCGCCGCCGGATCGCCGAAATCGGACGCGCGCCCAAGCGGAAAGGTCTTGCCCGCGCTCCCGTCGTTTACGACGAAAAACTGGTTCCCGCAACGCAACAGCCAGTAGGCAAGATCATCCATGCGCTTCCCGCCTTCAGATCTGTACCGCTTCGGCGAAGGAGAGCGCCTTGATCTGCGCCCGGTTGAACGCCTCGGCCGAAAGGCCGAGCATGCCGGCCTGCGCGGCGATGGCCTCGCCGTCCTCGCCTTCGCAGGCGATCGCCAGATCGAGGAAGGGGCCGTAGACGCCGCCGCGCCCGAGCAGCGCGTCGCAGATCGTCTCGGGCAGACTCATCGTTTCGAGCAGCTTGTCCATGGAGACGCCGAGCAGGACTTCAAGCATTGAGAACGCGCCGGTGATGAACAGGTTGTCGTATTCGTTTTTGTCTACGAGGCCCTGGCCGAGGATTTCCATCAGGCGGGCGCGGCACAGCGCCGTATGCATCTGGACTTGCGCCATCGGGTCCTTGCTGGCGGTGGCAAGCAGCAGCGAGAGCCACTTGTTGAGTTTTTCGTAGCCGAGGATGGTCACCGCGTGGCGGAAGGACTGGATCTCGCACGACAGGCCGAATCCGGCGGAGTTGATGTAGCGAAGCAGCTTGTAGGAGAGCGTCACGTCCTGTTTCAGCGCGGTCTCGATTTCCCTGAGCTCGGCGTTCTTGCGCACCAGGTTGATGATGCGGACGATCTGCGCCTGCGCCGGATTGACCGCCTTGGCCTGTTTGCCGGGCGATTCCTTGAAGAACCAGCTCGCGGCGGCGTTGAGGCCGGCGTCGAGGCAGTCCTGGAACGCCTGCCGGTCGGGAACGTTGAAGGCGACGCCGATCCCGTGGGACTGCATCTGCGCGGCGACGGCCTTCATCCGGGCCGGCGGGAAACGCCTCGCGTCGAGGCCGATGAACCGGAACGTGGCGCCGGACGCAAGCGCGGCCCCGGCGTGTTCATCGACCATCAGGCAAAGCGGCGTCTGCGAGGATGAGAGGCCGGAAACCAGCGCCGCCGCGTCGTCTCCGACGAATACGGCGCCCGGCAACTCGAAGGTCGCGTTGGACGGCGCACTCCATTCGAGCATCGCCGCGTCCCAGGGCGTTCCCCCGCAGTTGACGAATACCGGCTTCTCGCCCGCCGGCCAGTCGTCGGCCAGGGATCGCAGCGCATCGAGCGGCGTCGCGCCGTCCATGAGATGCAGATTGAGGCGATTGGCGAGAATCCGATTCTGGCGGTTGATCAGGGGCTGGTGGGAAATGACGACATTTTGCATGGAAGTTACCTGAAAAGTATTCGATCGGCTCTACTGCGGACCTGCCTCGCGGCGTCGGGAGCGGCCTTTCGGCCGGGTTCGTCCGTGGCTCCCGTCCCATGACGCTTTCCCCGGAGTGATTCCGTTAAAAATCCACATGCCGACGACACTGCCCTCGGCCGGACCGCAAGGCCAAGTTTACCACGGCACCCCGCCCGTGGTATGCGCTGCCGGCGTGACCAACCTCGTCATCGGTAGCGGCAATCCCTCGGCGGCGGTCAGGCCGTGCGCAAACGTCCCACCGCCACGCCACAAGCGTATCTCGCCGCCCGAGCGGGCAGTTGGGACAATTACCAGGGCAAAGCGGCTATCCCCGACCCGCTCAACACTGCATGACGTTCCACGATTTATATATAAGCATATAAATATTATTTAGTTCACTAACCGGGTTTCGATCATTAGCATCAATCGGCGCAGATTTCCATTGAGGAAAAAAACGAATGAATATGAGAGATGAAATTTCCAGAAACCTCGGTTTTCGAAAAGCAAGTATTCCGTAACGAATGTCCGGAGAAAAGCAGCGTGGGCGGAAACGATATTATCCGGATTGAAGGCTTGTCAAAGAGCTATGATTCGGCAGAAACCCTGCGGGGAGTCGAGAAAAAAGGAAAGGCTCCCGTTTATGTTCTAAAGGGCATCAATTTGCGCATTGAACAGGGAGAATTTCATATTTTTCTGGGCTGGAGCGGATGCGGCAAGTCAACACTGCTCAATATCATTGCGGGCTTTGTGGAAAAAACCACCGGGCAGGTGGCGGTTGACCAAGAGGAAGTGACCAAGCCGGGGGTTGACCGGGGAGTGGTATTCCAGAACGCCGATTCGGCGATTTTTCCGTGGATTACGGTGTGGAAAAACGTGGAATATGGGCTCAAGATCAGAAAAATTCCCAAAGAAGAGCGGGAAGTCATCGTCAAACGCTGCATCAGCCTGGTTGGCCTTGACGGGCATGAAAAAAAATACCCTCATGAGCTTTCAGGCGGCATGAAACAGCGGGTTCAGATTGCCCGGAGCATGGCAAACAACCCAAAAATATTGTTGATGGACGAGCCTTTCGGCGCCTTGGACGCCCAAACCAGACGGCTGATGCAGAACGAGTTGATAAAAATATGGCAGGAAAGCCGCAAAACCATTCTGTTTGTTACCCATGATATTCAGGAAGCCGTGTACCTGGGGCAAAAGATCAGCATTCTGTCCCGGTCGCCGGACGCCCGGATCATGGAAACTCTCGATGTAAATTTCCCGTATCCCCGGAATCTCGCGTCGTCTGAAACCACTGCGCTGATTCAATACATCCAGGGATTTTTTGAAATTGAATACACGATTTAAGGAACGTAGCGCATTAGCGTGAAATATCCGTGATGTACGACAACAAAGCAATCTCATCGCCCAATCGGCACGACAACGAGACAAGGAACGGATCGTGCGCGTCACCTCTGCCAAGCGTCGTCCTTGGCGCCTCCAGCATTGCCTGGCGAATGCGTCACTTTCTTTCATCCTTCGGAAAATCTGCAACTACCGTGGCTGTTGATATGAAAACGATATGGGATTTTCTGTTGAAACAAGGCTTTATTACCTGGGGGCTGCTGCTGCTGATTTGGCAGCTTGCATCCATGATGAATCCGTCGGAATTTTTGCCCGGCCCGGTACAGACCTTCCAGGGGGGGATGGAAATCGTGCTCTCCGGCGTTTTATTCCAGTACATCGGAATCAGCTTTTTCCGGATTTTTTCCGGTTGGTTTCTGGGTATTCTCGGCGCCATCCCCATAGGGCTTTTGATCGGTCAGTTCG
>JAISWQ010000070.1 GCA_031271025.1 Zoogloeaceae bacterium
TGGAATAATGACATCTTCTGGCAAGGTGGATCTGGAACGTACCGTGGTCAGTCCGCGTTACTATCTTGCCGACGCCGTTTTTCTGGTTGGGCTGGAAGGCGAGCGCGAATTGTTGACGCAAATTCACGCCGCGCTGAAAAACCCGGTCTGGCCGCTGGCCTTGGGGCGCAAAAGTTTTGTTCCTTCACAACCGGTATATTTGCCGGATGGCTTGCTTGAACGACCATTGAAGGACGCCTTGGCACAATGGCCGCCGCTGGCAAAATGTGCACACGATATGTCCATACGTGGTCTGCTGGAAGACAGCAGTGAAGGCAGTATGCGGCTCGACCAGCCTCTCGCCCCTTTCGCGGAGCGGCGCTTTGGCCCGCGCCTCGTGAAACCGATTCTGTTCCCCGCAGGAGGTGAGCATGTATCTCACACGGCTGCGGCTTGACCTGCGCAACAAGGGTGCCCGGTGCGACCTTGCCAACCCTTATGACATGCATCGTACCCTGGCGCGGGCATTCGTTTGCGATGAGCACGGAAAGTTGCCCCGTTTTCTCTGGCGCGTCGAGCCTTCCGGAGAGGGAGAAGTGCCGATCGTGCTGGTGCAATCCATCCATGCGCCAGACTGGACAAGGCTCGAAACCATGCCCGGCTATCTCAGATCTGCGGAAAACAAAACCTTCCAGCCGGAACGCTTATTGCAGCCGGATGCGCGTTATCGCTTTCGCCTTTACGCCAACCCCACGGTAACGCGCGCGGGCAAACGCTACGGCTTGGCGGCGGAGCAGGCGCAACTGGATTGGCTGACCCGGCAGGGAAAGCGCCAAGGTTTCGAGGTGGAAGCGGCTGTCATCGTCGCCAGCGATATACTGAAAGGGTACGGAAAGAAAATGCAGGATGACAAGCCCATCCATCTGCAACGGGTACACTATGAAGGCTTGCTGCGTGCGCTCGATGTCGAATCCTTGACAGAAGCCTTAAAAAAAGGCATCGGTCCCGGCAAGGCTTTTGGTTGCGGTCTGCTGAGCTTGGGGCGTGTCATCGTAGAACCAAGTTTCGTTTTGATCTGACCCGAAAGAATAAACGAGAACTGGCTGCCTTACTTTCCATTTGACGACAAAGCCTTGCGCCGCGTCATCTGTTCCCGCGCGCTCACAAGCAAGGCATGGATTTTTTGCTCCAATACCTGCTTGTCGGGGAAAGCCGTCCAGTATTCAGCCACCATGATGCCGTCCTTGTCCAGTTGGAGGAGTTCAATTTGTTCGCGGCTCTTTTCGGCGCAGAGAATCAACCCGATGGGCGCGTTTTCGCCTTCCTGCCGTTCGTAACGGTTGAGCCAGGCAAGATAAAGCTCCATCTGCCCCTTGTATTTTGCCTTGAACTTTCCCAGCTTCAATTCAACCGCCACGAGCCGTTTCAGTCCGCGATGGTAGAAAAGGAGGTCGAGATGAAAGTCCTCATCGTCAATGATCATGCGCTTTTGCCGTTCGACGAACGCAAAGCCTTTGCCGAACTCCAGGATGAAACTTTCCAGTTCGCGCAGGATCGCGGTTTCGAGGTCGGTTTCCAGATAACCGTCCTTGAGACCCAGCATGTCCAGCAGGTAGGGGTCTTTGAAAGCGTCCAGCGGAATGGCGGATGCGTCCGTGAGTTGCGCATTGGCGATTTCCTTGCGCTCGAAAACCTTGCGGGCGATGATCTGGCGCAATGCCCGCTTGCCAAGCTGAGCGGTAGCCGCTTCCTTCAGGTAAAAAATCCGCGCTTCCTGCGTTTTCAAAGGCAGCACCTCGATGATGTGCGACCAGTTCAATTGTGTCGCCAGCGGCGACACAATCTCAAAATCAGGAAACTGCCCGGCGAACTGCATCATGCGGCGCAGGTTACGTGCCTCGAAACTGCGTCCGTAGCGGGTGGTCAATTGTGTCGCCAGTGCCGACACAATCCGTTCGCCATATTCCGCGCGCCGATCGTTCAGGACTTCTGTGTTGATCAATTGCCCGATGCGCCAGAACAGGAACACTGTCGTGCCGTTGGCCTGCCGCGCCAACGAGCGGCGTTCTTCTTCGATCAGGCTGGAAACCACGGCATAAAGGACGCCTTGCGTGGGGAGCAAGGCACCGGGGTCAGTCTTGGTCATCGTCTCTGTCTTCGTTTTCACCATTTCAGCACCGCAATACACTATCCCGTTCTGGCGCACCAACCCCGTGCGCTGGCTTCAGCAAAATCTGCCACAAGGGCAACGAGGAACATTGTACAATGATCAATGAGAAGTAGGTAGGTTAAAACAAAAAAAGTTTCCGTTCTTCATTGCATGAAGATGAACCGTAGGTCGGTTAAAAAACCGATGCAACGTGCGGTGTTCCCCGCCCAAGCGGGGCTGGCGGCAGGCGATTCATTCGTCTGCCGCTTCCATCAACCCGATCATCGGGTCGTAGCGCCACAGCGCCGGTCGCGTCGCCGTTTTCTCCTTGCCTTCGGGCTTTAGCGCCCAGCCTTGCCAGATTCCTTCTATTTTTTCCAGCATCAACACGACTGACCATCGTCCTTTATCCGGCAGGTTTTCCAGCAGTTCGTGGTAAGCCCGCTGCTGTTCGGGGTTGCCGGGTTCCATTCCGGCTGAAATCAGGCGCTCAGGAACAGGCAAGGTACTGTAGGCCCACGCATGGCGAGGCTCGCTGCAAACCCTTTGCGACCACGGGCGCAAGTTTCCATTTTCCCAACACGTCAGGAGGACCTGAACGCTTGTTTCTCCCAGACGCGACGGCGCTCTTGCCTCGTCCCACCAATCGAGACTTCCGCGCGTATAACCGCCCGAAAACGGGAGCGCATTCATTTGGGCCATGCTGGCATCGGCGTAGCCTTGCCCTTCCATCCTTTCGGCATTTGCCCGCAGCGCTTCCGGCAAATCCGCGCCGTCGCCGAATACCGCCTCGATCAAGGATCGCGCCTCGTCCGGCATGCGCATTTCCTTTCCTTGCATGGCTTGGGCCGATAGCCACATCTGGCCGTGATGCCCATAAACCGCCGCAGCGCCGGGAAACCTGTCCCGTAGCCAATTTGCCTCCGGTTTGTCCGTCCAGGCCGGCCCATGAACATAGAGCAGCGCTTCTCCACGTTGATCGGCTTCCTGGCCGCTCTTCAATGGATTACCCTCCTTGTTCCGACGGTGACGCCGCAAGCGGCCCGCGCGCTGAATCAGGCGGTCGATGGGCGCCAGGTCGCTGATGACGACATCCCAATCTACATCCAGGCTCTGCTCGACCACCTGGGTGGCGATCACCAGTTTTCCGCGCCGGTTTTCGGCGTGACTATCCTTGCCGAAGCACTCCAGGATGCGCGCCTCGATACGCAATCGATCGTCCAGCGCAAAGCGGGAATGAAACAACATCAGATGCTCGCCGTCGAGCCGGTCGCGGAATTTTTCCCATGCCGCCAGCGCATCCTTGACCGTGTTGCGCATCCAGCATACGCACTGTCCGGCATCCAGGGCTTTTGCGATGATTCGCAAAACGGCGGTTTCGTCGTCCAGGTAGCGAAGAGATAGCGTGCGCGAAACGTCCTTGCGCGTCGCCAGGGGCGTCTCTTCCAGTTCCGTTGGCGCGTCGTCGCGCCAGATTGTCGCCAGAGGGTAGTTTTCCTTCGCCAGCGATGGCGCTTCCTGCCCGCATCCGCGCGCAAAGGCATCCAGCAGGGATTGTTTCATCCGGCATGGCAGGGTCGCGGAAAGCAGAATGGCGCTGCCGCCGGATTTGGCATGAAAATGGAGCAGGCGCTCCAAAACCTCCTGCATATAGGTATCGCAGGCATGCACTTCATCGACGATCAATACCTTGCCCAGCAAGCCCAAAAGCCGCAAGGATTGATGTCGGCTATGGAGTACGGCGAGCAATGCCTGATCCAGTGTTCCGATCCCGGCGGCGGCCAGCAAGGCGCGCTTGTTGTGATCGGCCAGCCACGCCGCGCAACGCGCGGAGGCGCTGCTATCCTCCTGCAGGGAATCCAATGCTTGCTTGTCCGCCGGCAATACCGAAGCGGCAAATTCCTCGACCAATGCCCGTTGCCCATGCGCAAGCGCAAGGCTGGCGTCGTCACCGAACAGGCGCGAAAACACCTGCGCGATGCGTCCATACATGGCGTTGGCGGTTGCCATGGTGGGAAGCCCGATGAAAAAACCGCTGGCCGCCCCCGCCGCGATCAGGCGATGCGCCAGCATGACAGCGGCTTCCGTCTTGCCCGCGCCGGTCACGTCTTCCAGCATGAACAATTGCGGCCGGGCAGAAACGTCGACCCCGCACGCCCATCGTTGCAATGGCGAAGGCGTCGAAATACTCGGAAACAACTGCCCGAAAGTTTGCGCCTCTCCATCGCCGCAGTGAAGCACGCCGCTTCCTGAAAGCGCTTTACACGCACGCTGGCGTGCAATCGCCCAGTAATCCAGCAAGGGCATCCGCGTCTCGCAATAAGGGAAAAAATCCTGGTTGGATCCCAGCCAGTCCGCCAATACGGTCAGTCCCGCGATCCACCAGGAAATCTGGCGGCTTCGCTGCAAAAAAGTTTCCACATCCGGGAGATTTGGAAAATTGGCAACTTCTGGTCGTGACAGGAACAATCCGCGCAAATCACATACAAAGTTCCATGCGGCCAATGCGTCACCTCGATGGAAATAGCTCTCCCAAGCTCCACCCGAAAAGGAATCCAGGCGTTCCGGCGGTTGCCCATGGTGTCCCGTGACAGCCTGCGTCCAGGCATCGAGCAATCCGCAGTCAAGAAAATCGCTGGCTTCGCCGAACCATCTTTCCGATGCTATTTTCTTCTCCAGTTCCTGCTTCCAGAGCATCCAGCCCAGCGTGTCATGGCGTCTGTCGTATCTTTGATGGACTTCATGTCCCGCGCCTCGCAATGCCCATACCAAGTCCTGGCGCTGATACTGAAATACCTGGGCAAATTTCCCCAGATCGTGCAACGCGATCCAGAATGCCAGCCAATCCCTGAATATTGCCTTGTCGACATCCGGGAAGTACGCGGTCAGCAATTTTTCGAACACTTCCGACCGCGCCAGATATTCGTAAGCAACCGCCGCCACATCGAGGCTGTGATAAACCAAGAGATGGCAATGCGCATCCTCCCCACCCGTTTGATTGCCCGCCTTGCCCCAGTAAGACCAGTAATCCGCTTGCTTCATCATGGTTTTCGTCTCCGGGAAGCCTGCCCAGCGCAAAGCCCGCGTAATTCCAATCCTGCTTCAACAGATCTGAACCATTCCCATTGCACATAATGGGATATGTCTATGTGGCGCGCATCCGCCGCCTGTTTACGCCTGCCGCTCGCCGGGAGCGACAAGAATGTTGGCGCGGCTCATGCAGATCCCCTGGATCATGGTGAGCAGCAGATAGGGAAAATCCACGCCACGCGGGGCGGCAAAGCGGATGACCACTAGCGGTTCGCCCGCGCTGGAAGCGCCAGTGAACGCGATGACGGGATGGCGGATGGACATGGTTTCAGACCGTTTCCGCGTGCAGGCGGACGAGCGTTTCCACTTCCTGACGCGAGCCGAGCATGACCGGCACGCGCTGGTGCAGTGTTTCCGGGACGACTTCCAGCAGGCGTCCGCGCCCGGTAGACGCCGTGCCGCCAGCCTGCTCGACCAGCCAAGCCATCGGGTTGGCTTCGTACATCAGGCGCAGACGTCCTCCCCTGTCGCGGTTCCTGGCATCCACGGGATAGAGAAAAACGCCCCCGCGTGTGAGGATGCGATGCACATCCGCCACCATGGAAGCCACCCAGCGCAGGTTGAAATCCTTGCCGCGAATGCCGGTCTTGCCCGCCAGCAGATCGTCGATGTAGTGCCGCACCGGCGCTTCCCAATGGCGTTGGTTGGACATGTTGATGGCAAATTCCCCGGTTTCCGGTGGAATCTGCACGGCCTCGCGGGTACGGAAAAACACGCCTTCCTCCGCATCCAGCGTGAAGACGTCGACCCCTTTGCCGGTGGTGAGGGTCAAGAGCGTCGCAGGGCCGTAAATGACATAGCCTGCCGCAAGCTGCCGGACGCCCGCCTGCAAGAAAGCGCGGGCGGCCGCTTCGTTCGAAGACCAGTCGGCATCGCGCAGTGCGGGCAATACGGAAAAAATGGTGCCGATGGAGACATTGACGTCGATATTGGAGGAACCGTCCAGCGGATCGAAAAGCAACAGGTAATCGCCTTGCGCTTCTGGCGGCACACAGGGCCAATCCAGTTCCTCGGAAGCCATCGCCGCCAGTTGTCCGCTCCTTTCGCCTGCCGCGAGCATCAAGTCGTTGGCCAGCACATCCAGTTTTTTTTGTGCTTCACCCTGCACGTTTTCGTGCCCTGCCTCGCCCAGGATACCTGCCAGCGCGCCCTGTGCGGTCAGTGCGGCAATGTCCACGCAGGCTTCGGCAACGGATTCCAGCACTCGAATCAGGCCGTCCGGCAGGTCAGCCTGTGCGGCAAGGTGTTGGGCAAGGGAAATGCGTTCGGGATGTGCCATCGGAAAACTCCAGAAGGTCGCCAGGGCGGCGGCAGGAAACGGAAAATGGGGGGATTGTAACCAATACGGCTGAGAGGTGAAGCAGGAAGCAGGGGCGCAATATCGCCACATGGATTGCCACGGCGCTGCGCGCCTTGCTTGCGACAAAGTTTCGCTCCTGGTTTCGGGTGTGATTAAAAGTGGAGGGATCTGGGATCGAGCGGGATCGATCGTGATGTGGAACGGAAATTGCTTTTGAGAAGGTTCCAAAATTGAGGAAGGAGAAGGAAATGAAAGGGCATGA
>JAISWQ010000078.1 GCA_031271025.1 Zoogloeaceae bacterium
TCGATTTCCTTGTCGAAACGCCGCTTTTCCTGCCTGCCTATGCGGGGTCGACCTTGCGCGGGGCGTTTGGCGGGGCGTTTCGGGCGGCTTCCTGCATTGCCCGGCAGAAAACCTGCGACGCCTGCCCGTTGATGCACAGTTGCCCTTATGCCATCGTTTTCGAGACGCGCCCGCCGGAGAAGGCGGTGGGGTTGCTGCAAAAGTTTTCCCATGTGCCGCATCCTTACGTCATCGAACCGCCGCAATGGGGGGAACGGAATTATGCGCCGGGGGAGCGGCTTTCCTTTCATCTGGTGCTGGCTGGCCGGGCGATTGCGCAGCTTGCCTTGATTATCCACGCTTTTACGCGGGCGTTTCTGCGTGGCGTCGGCAAGGGGGAGGGCACAGCGCGGCTGGAGACGGTCACGCATCTGGGGGAGGCGGCGCGGGTGATTCTCGACGGGTCGCAGGGCGCGCTTCTGGAGCACGACATGACGTTGCCGGCGGCGCCCGTCCTGGGCGATGTCGCGCGCCTTGATTTCACCTCTCCCTTGCGTTTGCAAAGAAACGGGCATCCCATCGACGCGCGCCAGCTTGTCGCGCGTGATCTTCTGATGGCGCTCGTGCGGCGCGTGGCGCTGATACATGAGTTTCACGGCGCGGGGCCGCTCGCACTTGATTTTACGAAACTTGCAGGTCAGGCGGAAAAGGTGGAAAGCGAAAAGGATTTGCGCTGGCGGGACTGGATGCGTTATTCCAGTCGCCAGCAACAAAAGATGGCATTAGGCGGCGTGGTCGGCGCCTGGACACTGCGCGGCGATCTTGCGCCCTTTGCCGAATTCCTGCA
Source organism: Zoogloeaceae bacterium (assembly GCA_031271025.1). Taxonomy (GTDB): domain Bacteria; phylum Pseudomonadota; class Gammaproteobacteria; order Burkholderiales; family Rhodocyclaceae; genus Azovibrio. The sequence goes on from JAISWQ010000078.1 coordinate 827, forward strand.
TCTGGGAGAATGGCTGCATGTGGGCAAGGAAGCTACCTTTGGACTGGGGGGATATCTTCTGAGCAGAGATTAGGCGCGGTCGACATGTATCTATAAGTAAACATTCTCCCTTCGCAGAAGTGGTGGAACCAGCTACACGTATATGCAGCCAAATTTGAAGATTGTTATATACAAAGCCATCAGTACCAAGAGGAGCAATATTGTTTCGCTCGTTACAGCCAACAGCGCGTGAGCGGTTTGTAAACGCAACCGGCGGTAAGAAATAGCGGTCAAGAGCAATGGCAGCCAGAGCAAGAAGCGGAAGCGGAGTATGAAAGCCGTGAGCATGGGTAGCTCGGCTCCACGGGACTGGAACACGGATACGAATTCAGGTATCGCGAATGTGGCAAACAAGCCCAGAATGATGGCAAGAATGATCGACACAGGAGCAAGAATGGTGAAGTTATTGGCTCGACGAAAGAATATCCGCTTTATTCCCCATGCAGCGGCGATCAGAACGATTGTGAAAATAAATAAGGCAATAGCAATAAGCGCCGGGATATGGACTGATGTAGTAGTGAAGAATACTTCTTCTGAAATACATGCGCTCGCATTATGTATCGGCAAGAGAAATGTGATTGCCGATGACAGCAAAAATCGGCTGAGGTGGCAGGAAAAGATGGCGGACATGAATATACACAATCGTATATCATCGTATCGAGCGTCGCAAGCGCCATGCCAATCAATCGACATCTTCCGGCAATGCGGGTCGTGGGCAATTCCGATTTTCCGTGGCCTCGCGCCGATTTTCCCGCCACGCTTCTCCAGCCATCCAGCAGTTCCTCGCCCGGCTCACCCTGGGCGTCAGGGGCGAAGGGCTCGATCATTTTCAGTCAGGATGCCGGACAGACGGCAACCGCCGGTTTGGCGACGGTCCGCGATTCGTCCATCCGGCAGGATTCAATCCTCGGACGCCGGCATTTCGACGATGATGAAATGAGCATGGCCATCCCATGCCCTGAATTTCAATGCCGCCGGTCCGTTGATTTCGAGCGAATCGCGGGTCTCCAGCGTCGGCAATCCCTCGATCGACACCACGCCCTCGAAGTTGTTGATGTACGCCTGGCGCCCCGCCTGGAGTTCGAACCTTACTTCGGCGTTCGCGTCGGTCAATTCGCTGGTGTACAAGTTGACGTCCTGGTTGAGACGCAGCGGCGCCTCGTCCTTGTGGCCAAGGCTGCCGACGATGTGCAGCAGTCTGTTTTGCCGCTCCGCATCGGTGAAGCGGTGATGCTCGTAGCGCACGGGCAGGTTTTTCGCGGGCGGCAAAATCCAGATTTGCAGGAAACGGCAGCGATCGTCATGCCTGTTCAATTCGGAATGCAGCACGCCGGCACCGGCAGTGATGATCTGGACATGACCGCGTTCCAGTGCCTGTTCCTGGTTCGTGGCGCTGTCCCAATGAGTCAGGTGGCCGTGGATCAGGTAGCTGACGATTTCCATGTCGCGGTGGCCATGAACGTCGAAACCACTGGCGGGCTTGACGTCGTCGTCGTTGATCACGCGCAGCACGCCGTAATTCATGTTTTCGGGGTCATAATAATGCGCGAATGAAAAATGAAAGTAGGTGTCGGCGGGATGCATGTCGCTCGCGGGCAGGTAGTGCAGGATGGCGGCGGCTTTCTTGCGGTAGTAGTGGTTGGTCATGGTTTTCTCTCTGTTGGGTCGGGGGTGGAAGGAACATTGCCTTCGCATGGAATCATTATTGACGACTGCATGGCCAGATTCAATGGTGCGAAAGATTAATTATTGTCACGATAGAGTTGACGATACTGTGTGCGTCGGCGCGCGTGATGTGTGGCGGGGACGAACGGCAACAGGGAGGGACGATGAAGCAGGCGGAGGATTTGCGCATCTACATCGAAGTGATACGGCGCGGAAATTTTTCGGCGGCGGCTGGATATCTGGGCTTTTCCAAGCAATACGTGAGCCGCCGCATCGCCGCGCTCGAGGCACGCCTGGGGGTGCGCCTGCTGAACCGCACGACGCGGCGGCTTGGACCCACGGTACTGGGAATGGAGTATTACGATAAGGTCAGCGCCATCGTCATGGCCCTGGATGAGGCGGACCGCTCGGTCAGCAGCCATAGCCGCCAGTTGAAAGGCCGTCTGCGCGTGGCCGCGCCGCTTTCCTATGGACTTCGTTTTCTGCCCGCGCTGGTGAGCGTTTTCATGGCGCAGCACCCGGAGGCGGAAATCGACCTCGCCTTCAGCGACCGTTACGTGGATCTGGTGCGCGAGGGCTACGATCTTGCCGTGCGCGTCGGGCGCCTGGCGGATTCAACGCTCGTCGCCCGGAAACTCGCTACGGTCCGTTTTCTCACCGTGGCAAGTCCTGCCTACCTTGCTCGCCACGGCGAGCCGGAAAATCCCGAAGCGCTTCGAGATCATGCCTGTCTCCTTTACGGGCACGGTCGGGATGTACACTGGAATTACCGGGTGGATAATCGCGCCTTTGCAGTCGCCGTGCACGGACGGCTGCTTACCGACAACGGCGACATACTATGCCATGCCGCCACCGCCGGAGATGGCATCGCCCAGTTACCCGATTTCATCATCGAGTCCCATGTTCGGGACGGGCGATTGAAAATGCTTCTACAGGCTTTCGAACCCAGGCCATCCGCCGCATTCGCGGTATATCCGCATCATCGCCAAGGTAGCGCGCTGATGCAAACCTTCGTTGGCGCGATAGCCGAGGCATTGGTTGCGAGCCGGTCACCATTGGGCAATGCTATGCCTTGACGGAGAGGGAATCGAAGAATCTGCGAAAACCAGCATGGGTAAGCCATTTCAAAAAATGGTTTTTTTAGATATTCCCCCACGAGAGGCTTGCTGCCCTTGAAGAACCCGCATGGCGGCGCGATGCTCTGTGCAATCGCGACATCGCTCGTCAAGATAAAAAAATAAAGCAAAGTTAAGCTATTCCCATGCATTATTTTGGTGCATTGGATATCTCCGTACCGGCGCGTACTCCCGGATGGCCGCGAGGTCACCGTGCAACTCAAAGCTCTTGGACGCTTCTCTCCGGAGCAGATTGCCGCTTATGCGACGTTGATCGATGAGTTCTACCGGACGCTGGCCAAGCGGACCGGAACGTCGGCGGAGGAGCTGTGGGCGCGGTTTCCGCTTGATGTGGGACAGGGAACGGACGCGGAAGGATTCGCGCAGGCGCTGGCCTCTGCCCCGTCGAAGGGCTGGAAGCATGTCAAGACGCCACTGGGAGCTTTGCAGGTCTGGCACAGGACGACGAACGCCAAGGCGGTGTTCTGGACGGATTTGAAGGGCAAGCTCGAAGAGGACGCGCCGGAACTGGCGGGGTACTCGCATTCGTTCGACCGTGTGGCGGCGGATCATATTCAGAAGAACCACGGGAACGAGAAGACGGAAAAGTTGCGCGGATACCGGA
>JAISWQ010000011.1 GCA_031271025.1 Zoogloeaceae bacterium
GAATGGGACGAAGGACATAATTATTCAGGCCATGACTTGCCACGCAAGGAGTTTGACATGGCACTCACCGACACCGCCGCCCGGCAAGCCAAGGCCACCGGCAAAGCCTACACCCTGGGTGACCGGGATGGACTGTCCCTCGCGGTATCCCCGCAGGGCGGCAAATCGTGGCATTTTCGCTACTACTGGGGCGACAAGCAAAAACGCATGTCCCTGGGCACCTACCCGGAAGTGTCCCTGCGGGAAGCGCGGCAGGCGCGCGATGAAGCGCGCGCCTTGCTCGCCAAGGGCGCCAATCCGCACATGGATCGCAAACGGAAACGGCAGACCGTCCGCCTGGCGGGGGAATATACCTTCGAGGCCGTGTTTCATCAGTGGCTCGAACGGCACGCGCTGGGAATCACGACCGGCAAGCGCAGCACGCACGCGAACATTCTGCGCATGTTCGGCCACGATGTCCTGCCCGTTCTGGGCAAACGCTCGATTCTCGAACTCCGGCGTCCCGACCTACTGGAAGTAATCGAGCGAATCGAGAAGCGGGGCTCGCTCTCGGTTTCCGAGAGTGTGCGCGGCCATCTCAATCAGATTTACCGTTACGCGCTCGTGAAAGTGCCGGGACTCGAAATCAACCACGCCTCCGACCTGGATGTCGTGGCGATCCCCCACCCGCCCGCGCGGCATCATCCTTTCCTGCGCATGGACGAACTGCCGGGATTGCTGCGAGCCATCAAGGAGTACGAGGGCGCGTATCAAACCCGGATGGGATTACGCCTCTTGCTGCTCACCGGCGTGCGCACCTGCGAGTTGCGGCTGGCGACGCCGGAGCAGTTCGATCTTACGCGCGAACTGTGGATCATCCCGCCCGACAACGTGAAACAGTTGCAGCGTCAGAAGCGCAAGACCGGCGAGGAGATACCGCCTTACATCGTGCCGCTGTCCAAGCAGGCGCTGGAGATCGTCCGCGATCTGCTGGACAGGATGACGCCCTCGCAGCGCTACCTGCTGCGGAACCGAAAAGACCCGTAGAAACGCATCTGCGAAAGCGCCTTGAACAAGGCATTGAAGAACATGGGCTACGCCAAGCGGCTGACGGGGCACGGCATGCGGGGCGCCTTCTCGACCGCGTTCAACGAAATCGGCTACCCGGCGGTGTGGATCGAGGCACAGTTATCGCACAGCGATCCGAATGCAGTTCGCGCGGCTTACAACCACGCCGAATACGTGGAGCAACGCCGATGCATGATGCAGGACTGGGCGGATCGGCTGGATTGGCTGGAGCAGGGCAGGATCGAAGAAGCCAGTCGGCATCTGATCGTCCATCTGGAAAACGTTTCGGAAAGACGGGTAGCTCCCGAGCAAGCATTCGCGCACGCGGCTTGATTGAGCTATCCGCGAAACCAGCAACCGGCGCGATTTGTGCCGGCTGCCGGTTCACGCTGGAGATGTTCCCGCCTTCTCCGCTGGAGCAAACGAGAACCTGTCTTCTCAAAAAGCTAGGGGTTGCAAAGTAGGCTTTTTGTGCTTCAAGCCTATTTGGAATAGGGCCTTTCCCCTTGAAACCCTTCTCTCCCTTTTTCCCAGCCTTTTGATTTTCAATTTTTTACCACCTCAAGATTCTCGGAGTCATTGGCGAAGGCGCAGCATGACCGCGTCTAAATTCCATCCGGTCTTGTATTCGATGCGCTCACCCTCGACCATGCGTTGTCGCAGCGGGTCGTTGAGGGTGATGGGTAGTTTGTTTGTCATTCCATGCCTTTCAGCGAAGGTTGCTGCAACACGCGGTTGAGCAACTGGTCGGTGGTAAAGCCCTCATAACGAGTGGACAGCAAGTTGCGAAGTTTCAAAAGTCGCTTGTTGGCCGTATCTACCAATGTGGAAAATGTTGTGGCTCGTACCGATCCGTACACCGGATTCCCCAAAGTTTTCTCTTTTTCCACGCCTGCACCGATTTTCTGACCAACTACCCAAGCATGGATATGGAAACTGCCTGATACGGCACCCGATTTTGCGATGTCTTGTACATAGCCGTCGGCTTGATTGACCTCATTGCGCGTCAACACGAAACCGCCTTTTTTCAACTCGATCACTAGTATTCGTTCAAGCCGGGTGAGCGTGGCATCGACCGGAGCAAACGACTCGATGCCCGTCATCTGCCAGGTTGTCTTTTCCGGAAGCACAACGATGTCCGGACGATTACGATCATTGATGAACTTCGCGCTATGCGTATTCTTGAAAAGCTCTTTGGCAATCGTTTTCAAGGTGACATTGGAGCAATATTCCGGAGATTCGAACTCTGGCCCGAATAGCCAGCGGGAACGCAGAATAAGAGGATGCAGAGTGTGCAACTCGTCTGTATCCGGAGTATTGGACAGCCTCTCAATGGTCTCGATTACGCTGATACGATTGTCGATTTCGTCGAGCACACGTAACGCGTCCTTGATTGTCCATTCCTCCAATAATTTGTCTAATCCTTTAATGTCATCTGCTGGGAGCGTCGAAAGTTTCTGCAACAGTGCTGCGCCATTCTTGGATTTCTCAAGATGAATGACCGCTTTGACGGCAGTAGCCAGAAACTCCGGCGACATCGCTGGATGTACCTGTGCCACGGCTTTTGTAAACTCGGCTACCTCAAGACGCGCACCTTGCCCAAGAGTCGACAGTTCGCTGCGATTCTGTACCAGTGCATCCTCCGAAGTTTCGGAAACGACCTCAGCGGCCAGATCCTGAGCCACCTTGGTGATATGCTCAGCCGTTACACGGTATAACTCACGCATGGCTTCGGAGGAACGAAATGCCGTCCAGTCCGGCTCAACCTCTGATTCGTACCCCTCTGTATCGACGATTATCTTGTAACGGCGAGCGAAACGTGTACGACCATCGAAGTTGGCCACTTGTCCTACCGCCCATGACGGCGTTCCGACCAGCCGCCGCTGTACCCAGAAAGCGATACCTTGGTGTATCGGGGAATGGTTGAGTCGGGTGGAATCGATCACGATCACCGTGGCGCTGCGACCCTGGCCCAACTCAAGTTTCTGCTCGCTGACCTTGCCTTCAAGCTCCGCAAATGAGCGCTGCGAACCATTGACGCGAATCTCGAATTCCGGGTCATGAACAAAGCGTGCGGCTAGAACTGTCAGGATTTCTTCCACGTCAGGTGGTTTGCGCGCTACCTTTACAGCCAGACGGGTACCATTACCCTGTTGCTCCTCGATTTTTTCGCTACGCAGCACAAACGGGCTTGGCCCGGATTCGGTTCCGACGATATACGTCGCCAGTACACCGTCCCGCCAAGTTTTTACCTCATATTCGTCCGCAAAACACAGCAGGCCATGGCGACCCACGCCGTTCCGACCATAGGCTCTGCGTGAACGTTGAGTTCGGCCCGGCGGAAACTCAACCTTACTGCCTTGATGTTTCGCGCGATCGTAGCCCAGCGTCATCCAGCGCATCTTGAACTGCTCTGGCGTCATGCCGTGTCCGTCATCGGTAACTGTCAACCAGCCGCCGATGCAGGAAGGCAATACAAGATCCACACACGCCGCGCCCGCATCCCAGGCGTTGGCTACCAGCTCGGTCAATGCTACCTGTGGCACATGAGCCACTTGTCCAAGCTCACGCAGCAGATAATCTTCCTCGAAAAGCGCAGTTTGCGACGGTGCTTCAGGCATGGGTAGGCGCTCCAGAAGTAAATATCCGCTCAAGTATGGCGGGCAACAGCGCGGCGTTGGCGGCGCGGATGGCGGCGTGGCGGGCTTTGAGGGCGGCGATCCCGGCTTGCAGGCGGTCGAAGGACTGTTGCTTGTTCAACGACGGAACAGGGGCTTCGATAACCATCAATTTTTCCAGCCCAAGCGTGCGGTTGCGGCCAGCACCACCAGGAGAGGCTTCGCTAATTTTTAGTAGCCCTTCGTCGGTCAGGAAGAAAAACCGCAAAAATCCGGCGGAAACCAGTGCATCGTCGACGCTACAGGTAATGAAGCGGTGGGAGCCGAAGCGCCCGATATCTTCAGGTTGGGCAATAGCGATTGCGCCTTCCCACGCAAAGACATTGGAGAAGAGCAAATCTCCCGGTTCAATGCGGTACAGGCGCTTGGCGCCAACCTCGCTACCGGAAAGTGGAGGCTTGTGGAAAGTGCCTTTACCGAATGATCGGATGCCTAGTTCCGGGTAGCTAGATTCGATGTTGATACTGATTTCGCGCCGAACGAGCGGCGCGACTTCCGCCATTGTCCGCATCGGCGCGTCGGCAATTGCATCGCGGAAACGCAGCGCCAGCAGGTGTTCGGCGTCGCGCTCGGCGGCGTCCAGATGCGCCTCGACCTGGCGGGTTTTCTTGGCCAGCGTGTCGAGACGGGCGACGATGGCTTGTTGTTCGGCAAACGGAGGCAACGCAATTTGCTGTTTGAGGAAGCGTTCTTCTTTGATGCGAACCCGGTTGGTCGTGCCTTCGCTCGCAGCCTTACATAATTCGACAAATGGTGCAGAGCGGATCAGCCATCCCATGAAAGCGGGAACACACCCGCTTGAGTCACGAAATGCGAACGATGGGAAGTCGTTACTGACGATGGCTCCATCCAATTCAGGCGGCACCAAGCCGATAGCACCGTTGCGAGCGTCGATTTTAGACAGAATCAATTGATTGGTTCGTACAACATGACGAACGGAAATAACATCGCTGCCGCGTACTTTGCCCCGGCTTACTACACCTTTACCCCAAAGTTTGATAGTGACTTCGTGATAATCCACAGCCGGATCAATGATCGCTTGTTCGTCGGAACGACTAAGCAGTTCGCCAAGAGCGACCGTGGGCCACATTTTCATGCGCCGCACTCGCTTTTGCCACGGCGTCCAATCCTTCTTGCCTCCAGTTCCCGCCGCGTTTTCGCCAGTTCGTCGGCCAGCAGCTTCTCGTCCGGGAGCACGGTTTGATATTCGGCGGCCAGCACCTTGTTGGGCAAGCCATCAAGGGCGTAACGCGCCACGGCTTCGTCATGCCGTGCGCACAGAATCAGGCCGATGGGCGGATTCTCACCCGGCAGCGTCCAGTGCTCGCGAGCGTAGTTGCAGTACATGTGCATTTGCCCCACATCGGTGTGATTCAGCTTGGCGAGCTTCAGGTCGATGATGACCAGACAGCGCAAGCGCCGATGGAAAAACAGCAAATCGACCCTGCACCAGCTATCGCCGATGCGTAGCCGCCGTTGTCTGGCCACGAAGGTGAAGTCGCTTCCCAATTCCAGCAAAAAATCTTGCCGCCGATGGATGAGCGCGCCTTCCAGTTCGGATTCGGAATATTCGTCCTTGAGGTCGAGAAATTCCAGAACGTAAGGGTCCTTGATGGCCTCTTCGGGGGTGATCTCATCGCCGGGTTTGGCGATTTCGCCCTTTTGCAGCATGGCGGCCTTGTTGCGCGACAGCGCGGCGCGTTCGTAAAACTGGCTGTCGATTTGCCGGTTGAGTTGCCGCACGCTCCAACCGCCGCGCAGGGCCTCGGTTTCGTAGAAGGCGCGGGCGTGTTCGTTCTTGACCGAAAGCAGGCTCACGTAGGCCGACCAGGGCAAGGGAAACGCCTGCGCCAAATGTGCCGGCTCCAATTTCAGGAGGGCTGTTCCGGATTCCGCAGACGGTGTCTGCGAAAATTCAGGACATGAAGATTCTCCAGACAATGTCTGGAGAATTGAGGCGTCGGCGGATTTATTGGACAGTGTGCAATAAATCTTTTCGACGGGCCACGCCAGATAGAACAGACGCATCTGCTGTAAGTTGTAGATTCCAAAGCCCCGCCCGAAATGGGCCGTCAAATCGCCGGAGAGTCGTTTCAACAAGGTGTTTCCGTATTCCGCCCGTTTCTTGCCGCCTTGCTCGAATTCGACGATGCGCCGTCCGATTTCCCAATAGGTGGCAGTCATCAGCGCATTGACGCTGCGCGCGGCAGCGCTACGGGCTGCTTGCAACAACGTCACGATTTCGTCATGGATACCAGCATAACCTGCGGTAGTTTCGACAGATTCGGCGGCCTTTACCGTTTTGGCCGGAACGCGCTTTTTGTTCACCCCTGAGCCTCGTTCACCAGAATCTCGATCTCGTCCAGCAGGCGCGCCACCTCGGACTCATGGCTGCGCATCGAGGCGACCAGTTCCTGCGGGTCGGCGTGCGCGAGGCCGGTTTGGGCGTTCGGGTTTTTAATATCGAGGTTGTAGACCGGCCAGTAGATCGCATCACCCTTGGCCTGCGCAGCCTTGGCGGCTTGCTCGTGGGCTTGCTGTTCGGCTTTCAGGACGGCGAGCCGCTCCAGCCATGATGTCTTATCGTCGTCGGTGGTCTGAATTTTTCGTTCCAGATCGCGGATGGGCCTGCCTTGTGCGATGGCGACGTTACGCTCAGTCTCTGCTTGCCGCCAGTACGGCGCGGCGGCATCGAGGGCAGCGGCGCGTTTGGCAGCGAAATCTACTTTCCACGCCTGCGCGCCTTCCTCGCGCGCGTTCCACCAGGCGAGCGCGGGGGCGAATTCCTCGAACTGCAAGGGGGCGGTCTTGCTGTACTTTTTGCGCCCTTCGGGCAGCGGTAGTTCGTAATACCAGATGGTTTGTGTCGGGCCGCCGCGCTCGAAGAAGAGCAGGTTGGCGGGGATGTCGGTATAGGGCGCAAAGACGCCCTGCGGCAAGCGCACGATGGTATGTAGATTGAATTGTTTCAGGAGTTCTTCCTTGATGACGGCGGTCACGCCGTCGCCGAAGAGGACGCCATTGGGCACAACCACGGCGGCACGACCGCTGCGCGCCGCCGTCTTGCCCTTTGAGACGGGCGCGCCGGCCACCCGGAGTTTGCGCATGATGTATTGCAGGAAAAGGAGCGCGGTTTCCGCCGTCTGCATGTTGGGCGGGAAATTGGCCTTGATGCCCGCTTCTTCCTCGCCGCCGAAGGGCGGGTTGGTAAGGATGATATCTACGCGCTCGCCGTGGCCGATTTCGGCGATCTTCCTTTGCAGGGTGTTGCCGTAGGCGATTTGCGGCGCTTCCAGTCCATGCAGCAGCAGGTTCATTTGCGCCAACATGTAGGGCAGGGGCTTGGCTTCCTGTCCCTGGAGGGTTTGGCGTTGCAGGACGCGGCGTTCGCCGGGGTTGGTCACTTGCGGGGCGATGTGATCGTAGGC
>JAISWQ010000060.1 GCA_031271025.1 Zoogloeaceae bacterium
ATGAACGGGATTTTTCCCCAAACGCGCTTGCTGATCGTGACACAGTAGGGCGGTAGCGTGCCCAATCCCTGGTTTTCTCCTTCTCCTTCCTTCTATTTTCACCTGAAAATAAGCAAAACATGACGCATCGCGCCACGTCTTCCCCGGATGAAATCCAGTTCCAGGTGCTGCGCCGTCTGCACCAGAAGCCCGATTCGAGCCAGCGAATGCTGGCTCGGGAATTGGACATCAGCCTGGGCAGCGTCAATTACTGCTTCCAGGCATTGATCGCCAAGGGTTGGGTCAAGATGCGGAGTTTCAGCCGCAATCCGCACAAGCTCCGCTACGCCTACCTGCTCACCCCGACGGGCATCGCGCAGAAATCGCAACTGACGGCGGAGTTCCTGAAACGCAAGCTGACGGAATATGCGGCGTTGCAAGAAGAAATCGAACAACTGAAGGCCGACCTGCCTTCCGGGTTGGAGTCGCAATGAAGATCGCGGTTGCCGGAACGGGTTATGTCGGGCTTTCCTGCGCAACTTTGCTGGCGCAGCACAACGAGGTGGTCGCGCTCGACATCGTTGCCGAGCGGGTCATGATGATCGAGCGCAAGGAATCGCCGATCGAGGACGCGGACATCGAGGATTTTTTACGCAACAAACCCCTGAACCTGCGCGCCACGCTTGACAAGCGGGAAGCCTACCGCGATGCCGCTTATGTCATCATCGCCACGCCCACCGACTATGACCCGGAAACCCATTATTTCAACACCGCTTCCATCGAGGCGGTGATTCAGGATGTCAGGAACATCAATCCCGATGCGGTGATCGTCATCCGCTCCACGGTTCCCGTCGGCTATACGGACAGGATGCGGGAGAGATTTGGCGTCCCGCTCATTTTTTCGCCGGAATTCCTGCGGGAAGGGAGGGCGCTCCACGACAATCTTTATCCTTCGCGCATCATCGTCGGCGAACGTTCGGAGCGCGCGCGCGTCTTTGCCGGCCTGCTCCAGCAAGGGGCGATCCAGAAGGACATTCCCACGCGCTTTACCGGCAGCGCGGAAGCCGAGGCCATCAAGCTCTTTGCCAACACCTGCCTTGCCATGCGCGTCGCCTATTTCAACGAGCTGGATACCTACGCGCTGGCGCATGGCCTGGATTCCCGCCAGATTATCGACGGCGTTTGCCTCGATCCGCGCATCGGGGCGCATTACAACAACCCGTCCTTTGGCTACGGCGGCTACTGTCTGCCCAAGGATACGAAACAGCTTCTGGCCAATTATCACGACGTGCCGCAGAACCTCATTCACGCCATCGTCGAGTCGAACGCCACGCGCAAGGATTTTATTGCCGATGACATTCTGCGGCGAGGCCCCGAGGTCGTTGGCGTCTATCGCCTGATCATGAAGGCGGGTTCGGACAATTTTCGCGCCTCCAGCATCCAGGGCATCATGAAACGCATCAAGGCCAAGGGCGTGAAGGTGATTGTCTTTGAACCCTGCCTGAAAGAGACGAGCTTTTTTCATTCTCCGGTCATTCGCGATCTTGCCGCCTTCAAGCGCGAAGCGGACGTGATTCTCACCAATCGCAAAACGCCGGCGCTTGCGGATGTCGCGGACAAGGTCTACACCCGTGACTTGTTTGGAACGGATTGAATGTTGGCACTGTCCGCCTGTTCGCGCCGGGGAGAGCATTTGCCGATGCAAAATATCCGCGCGGGAGAAGTTTGATTTTAAAAACAGATTTTCAAGGGGTTGCGGCATGACGATTTCTGAAAACAGCGTTATCGCGGTGGTGGGGCTGGGCTATGTCGGTTTGCCTCTTGCCGTCGAGTTCGGCAAGAAATACCGCACGCTCGGCTACGATCTTTCCGGACGCAAGGTGGACAGTTACCGGAATCATTGCGATCCAACAGGCGAAGTTGCCGCCGAAGAACTTCGGGCGGCCACGAAACTGACGGTATCCACGGATCCGGAAAGTCTCGCGTGTGCCGACATCATCATCGTGGCCGTGCCGACGCCGGTCGATGAGGCGCACAAGCCTGATTTTTCGCCGCTCGTCGGCGCGTCGACCACGGTGGGCAGGCACATGAAGCCGGGGTGTATCGTGGTGTATGAATCCACGGTGTATCCCGGCGCGACCGAGGATATCTGCGTCCCCTTGCTGGAACAACATTCCGGGATGCAATGGAAGCGGGATTTTCATGTCGGCTATTCTCCCGAACGGGTCAATCCCGGCGACAGGGAACACACCATCACCCGCATCGTCAAGGTGGTTTCCGGGGACGACGCGGCGACACTCCGGGATATTGGCGATCTCTACGCCTCGGTGATCACGGCGGGGGTGCACCGGGCCAGTTCCATCAAGGTGGCCGAGGCCGCCAAGGTCATCGAAAACACGCAACGCGACCTGAACATCGCCCTGATGAACGAACTGGCCATCATTTTCGACCGGCTCGGCATCGACACGCTGGAGGTGCTCGAGGCGGCGGGCACCAAGTGGAATTTTCTGCCGTTTCGTCCCGGTCTCGTGGGCGGTCATTGCATCGGCGTGGATCCGTATTACCTGACCTGCAAGGCCGAGATGCTGGGCTACCATCCGCAGGTGATCCTGGCGGGG
>JAISWQ010000074.1 GCA_031271025.1 Zoogloeaceae bacterium
GGGGTTTGAGGTTCAGGGAGATGAAATCGGCGTCGAGCAAGGGCGGGCTGAGGAAATAGCGGCTTTTGAGGAAGCGCATCTTGTCGATCAGCGCGGTAAAGGCGGCTGTGGTTTGCGCCGTGATGACCACGGTGCGGGCGCTGCTCTGGGAGAGCGCGAGGGCGGCTTCGGCGGCGGTGGTGAGGTTGTTGAGGGCGGTGACTTCCGCCGTGGGGATGTTCCAGGCGGAGACCTTGGGGGCGACGAGGATGGTTTGCCAGTTCTTGGAGAGGGCGATTTGTTCTTCGCGGCGGCGCGGTAGCCAATCGGTTTGGATCATGATGTGTGTCCTTCGGGTTGAAAAGAAGTGAAATGGATCAAACACGGCTTGGGTTCTACAGAACGTGAAGCAGGTTTGATGGAACACAGACTGTGTTCTTCAGAACGCAGAGCGGGTTCTTCAGAACGCAGGGCAGGTTCTACAGAACGTGGCACGTCGTCTTTCCCGGACGACGCGCCGCCGTTTGCTTTTTCCTTGCCCGCTTGAGCGGCAAGAGTGTCCCGGCAGGGACGAGAGAGCGCATCGTTGCCGAAAATCAACAGCATCGCCCCGCCCTCAGAACCGATACCGCGCTGTCAGCATGAAGTTGCGCGGTTCGCCGTAGACGTTGCCGTCGCTTACGTAGCTGCTGATGGCTTGGTAATACCTCTTGTCGAAAAGATTATTCACGTTCAACTGGATGTCCAGATGCTTGTCGAACTGGTAGCCTGCCATCAGGTTTGCGACCGCGTAGGCGTCCTGCCGGGAATGAAAACCGGCGCGCTTGTAATAGATGTCGCTTTGCCAATTGACGCCGCCGCCCACGCGCCAGGAACCGTGGCGATAGGTGGTGAAGAGCTTGAACTGATGACGCGGCAAGTCGGTGCTGGCGCGTTGCCCGACATTGGCGGGGTTCGCGTCCTTCCGGGTTTCCTTGTCGACGAAGGTGTAACCCGTACCCAGTTGCCAATTGGGCGTGATCGCGCCCTGGATTTCCAGATCGACACCCTGGCTTCTGACCAGTCCCGCCGCCCGGTAGCAACTGATGGCCGGATAGGACGGGCAGACGCTTTGATCGTCCAGACTCATGGCGAGTTTTTCCTGATCCACCCGGAACAAGGCAGCACTGGCATTCAACGTCCCATCGAAGTATTCGCCCTTGATGCCGATCTCGTAGTTTTTGCCGACGACGGGATCAAGCAGGCTGCCGGAGACATCGTAATTGTTCTGCGGCTTGAAGATGTCGGTGTAGCTGGCGTAGACCGAATGGCGGGCGTCCAGATCATAGATCAGGCCCGCGTATTGGGTCAGATTGTGGCTCACCTTGTAATTTGTTTTCGCGGTGAGCGTTTTGTTTTCATACTCGTACCAGTCGAGCCGCGCGCCCAAGATGAGTTTCAACGGGTCGGCCAGATTGAGGCGGGTCGTGAGGTAAGCGCCGGTTTGCTCTTCAACGGTGCGAAATACCCGAGTAATGAGGTGGGTGGAAGGTTTGGGAACCAGGGAAGAATTCCAGTGATAAATATCCATGCCGCTGAAAGTCAGCGCGTCGGAACTGCGACTGGAGAAGTCGCTATCGCGCTGACTGAGGCCAAACACAAGCTCATGTTCCCGTCCCAGCAGGCGGAAAGGCCCGTTGGCGTGGAGTTCGTAATTCGTCCACTCATTACGGTAAAGGTATATGCCCGCGCGTTGATCGTACTTGCCAGTACCCGCGTTCCATGACATGTAAGGGCCGAGCATATCCTGATTCGCCCGGATGTGATTGACCGAGAAATCCAGTTTCCAGCGATTGCCGAAATGATGCGCCAGACTGGCGAAGACGGAAGTGTTCTCTCTGTCCCTGTATTCCCATTCATTGCCCAGGAAAGTGGAACGGGGCAGCTTCAGGTCGCTGCCGTCGGGGGCGACGGGTAGTCTGGGGATGCCCGAAGTGGGAACGCTGTCGTTTTCCTGCCGGGAAACGCTCACGGTAAGGAGGGTGTCGCGGCTCAAATCCGCTTCGGCAATGAGATACAGGATTTTGTTCTGGCTGGAAGCCCTGTCCGCGAAGCTGTCGTGATCCTGATAAGCGGCGACGGCACGGGCGCGCAGGGTTCTCGCTTGATTGAGTGGCCCGGAAACATCCACTTCGGCACCATAACGATCCCAGCTTCCCGCGTTGCCGCTCAACTGGAATTGGGGATCATACGTTGGGCGCTTGCGTACCAGATTGATGGAGGCCGAAGGATCGCCCGATCCTTGAGTCAGCCCCGTCGCGCCGCGCGCAAATTCGATGTGATCGTAGATCGCCATATCGGCCAGCAGGCTTTCCGCGCCATAACCGCCGACGTTGGCCGGCAAGCCGTCGAAGGTAAAGTTGCTTACGGAAAACCCGCGTGCGGAAAAGAAGTTGCGGAGCGGTATGGCCGAACTAAGGGCGAGTCCGGGCGTATTCTGCACGGCATCGCGGATCGTGGTCATGTTCTGGTCTTCGATGCGCTGCCGGGTGACGACGGTGACGGATTGCGGCGTTTCGCGGATGGAGAGCGGCAGCTTGGTGGCTGTGCTCATCTGCGGGGTGGTGTAGGAGCCGCTGTCTTCGGTGACGGCGGAAGGTTCTGCGGTGACGGTGACCGTGGGGAGGACGGCTTCTTCTTCGGAGGACGGTGCTGCGGGGGTGGGTTGTGAATCGCGATTTTGGGCTTGGGCTACCCCTATACAAAAGATGCCCAGCAAGGCCCCTAAAAGGCGCGTGGAGCGGCGATCAGAGGGGTGGGGGGGGGGGTTGAAAGCCTGCGCGCGGAAGCGCGTCTACAAGGCCCGTTTGCGTGTCTACAAGGGGCATGTGCTTGGAGGTGGTTTTTGCGGCCATGGTGCTTGCTCCAAAAAGGTTGTCAGGACGAGAAAAAGGCTATTCTCTCAACAAGAAATTTTCTCATATTGGTAAACGGAACGTTTATCAATATGAGATGCGAAGCATACCCAAAAATCCGTGCAAGTTAAACGGTTTTTTCATCCCCCCGGAATCCTCCGCCCCCCTCCGCCCCTCTTGAAACCCCGCCTTTCAGGGCGGCGGCGGGCGGCATGGGGGCGCCGAGCGCAGGCGCCGGATCGCCTGGATGATCCCCAATGTCAGTGCTCCAGCCACCAGTCCCACGATCATGTCCAGCAGGGTGGGCATCACGAAACCCAGCGCTCCGGCGGCTTTGGCCAGTTGCGCGATCGAATGGTGGAGAGCGGGAATGCCATGGGTGAGGATGCCTCCGCCCACCATGAACATGGCGGCGGTGCCGACGATGGCGAGCAGTTTCATGAGCATGGGCGCGGCGAGCAGCAAGGCCTTGCCCACTGCCTGGGCGGCGGCGCGGCGGCGCAGGTAAAAACCCAGATCGTCCATCTTGACGATGGCTGCCACGACGCCATAGACCCCGGCGGTCATCAGTACCGCGATACCGCACAGCACCGCTACCTGGGTGAGCATGGGTTGCTCCGCCACGGTGCCGAGCGTGATGACGATGATTTCGGCGGAGAGCACGAAGTCGGTGCGGATGGCGCCCTTGATCTTTTCTTTCTCCAACGCCGGCGGGGCATTGTCCGGCGCTTGTTCGGGGTAGCGCGTTTCGTTTTCGCCGGCAGGGTGAAAGAATTTGTGCGCCAGTTTTTCCGCGCCCTCGAAACAAAGGAACAGTCCGCCCACCATCAGCAGCGGGGTGATCGCCCAGGACGCCAGGGCGCTGATGACGAGCGCCACGGGAACGAGAATCGCCTTGTTGACCAGCGAACCCTTGGCCACAGCCCAGATGACGGGCAATTCCCGTTCCGCCCGAACCCCGGCGACTTGTTCGGCGTTCAGGGCAAGATCGTCCCCCAGCACGCCGGCGGTTTTCTTCGCGGCCATCTTGGTCATCAGGGCAACATCGTCCAGGATGGAGGCGATATCGTCGATCAGGGCGAGCAGACTGGTTCCGGCCATGGGGAGGCTCCCGAGAAAGGACAGGCGGCATTCTATAACGGATCGACAAAGCGATGCGCATGGCACATTTCATTCGTCATTGCGAGGAGCTTTGGCAACGTGGCAGACCATGCGGCTTTCTGGAAAAGCCACATCCGGTGTGGTGGTGACGATCAACTTGATCGATCAGAAGATCGCTGCCATGACGACGACGAATGCAACGATGATTGCCCAGAAGGCAACTTTCAGGGCGACCTTCTGAATGAGATTCGGCGCGCTACTTCTCGACGGTGCTTCAGGTTCGTGGACAATAGCCTCGAATGTTGGATCGGGGCCGAAATATCTTGCCTTGAGAGATGCGCAGGCAGCAATGGCCGCGCCAAGAAGAGCCATGCCTCCAAGCAAGGAAACCACGAACCAGACGACCAGGAATGGGGTTGTTTCTGCCACGCTCGGGAACCAGAACGAAATGCAGTAGCCACAGGCAAAGACGAAGAGAATTTGTGACAGCCAGGCAAGAGCATGGGCGCAGCGGCGGGCAAGAAAATGACTTTTGAGTTCGCCATGATGCGGAACCGGTCCATGCCATGAAAATGCAATGCGCGACAAGCGACTGCCGGGGTAACGCAATGCCAGCCGGTAAACGATATGTACGACTATCCAGAAGACGAACAGTTTTGCGTAGAAAGACATGGTCTGACGTGGGATGAAACAAGAGGTTTGAGGCCGTGAGCAGCGAATTGGGACAAGACAG
>JAISWQ010000116.1 GCA_031271025.1 Zoogloeaceae bacterium
CCCAGAGCGCCCAGAACGGCGGCTACGGTGCTGAACGAACCAAAGACCAGTATTCTATCATTCTCTCCGGCAACTTCCCTTGCCGCAGCGAAGGCTTCTTCCGGGCTACTGTGGCACTGGCACGACACGCCGGGATCGGCAGCGGCAACGGCACGCGCCAGCGTTTCCGCCGTGCGTCCCCGCACCCCTTCCAGCGTGGCGAGGAACCAGCGTGTGACGTTGCCGGAAAGCGCAGCGACGCAGGCCTGTGCGTCCTTGTCGGCCAACATGCCGCAAACGGCATGGGTGTTGGGGTAAAACCCCATGCCGGAAAGATTTTCCGCCAGAGCCTGTGCCGCCTGCGGATTGTGCGCGACATCCAGCACGATGGCGGGACGTCCCGGCAGAATCTGGAAACGTCCGGGCAGGCGGGTTTCGAGCAGCCCCTCCCGTATGGCCTGCGCGGTCACCGGCAGACGGGGAGCCAGAAGATCCAGCGCCGCCAGCGCCAGGGTTGCGTTTTTCAGTTGCACGCCGCCGCGCAGACCGGGATAGGCTAGTGTCCGGCGAATGGGCCTGTGGCCTTCTCTCTGAAACCAGTATTTCCATTGCAGGCGGGGCGTGTCACGGCTGTCGTCTTTCTGGAAGCCGAAATCACGTCCCATGTGCCACAAGGGAGCGCCCAGTTCCCGCGCGTGGGCGACAAGACTCCGGGGCGGCTGGATATCGCCGCAGAGTGCCGGACGTTGTGCGCGAAAGATCCCGGCTTTTTCCAGGGCGATGGCTTCCCGGTCCGCGCCCAGCCATTCCCTGTGATCGAGATCGACGGTGGTGACGACGGCGACATCGGCGTCATGAAGATTGACGGCATCCAGTCGTCCGCCCAGACCGACTTCCAGTACCAGCACTTCGCACCCGGCACTGACGAAGGTCTCCCAGGCAGCGAGGGTGCCGAACTCAAAATAGGTGAGAAAGACGTCGCCCGCCGCTCGCCGCGCGGTTTCCACCCGCTGGAAGGCCGCGATGAGGGCGGCATCGGAAGCGCCCTCCCCCATGATGCGCACCCGCTCGTTATAGCGCAGCAGATGTGGCGAGGCGTAACAACCCACGCGATAGCCTGCGCGACACAGGATGCTTTCCAGACAGGCCGCGGTCGACCCCTTGCCGTTGGTGCCCGCGATGGTGAGGATGGGACAAAACGGCTGCTGCCTGAGCGCGTTCGCCACCCGCCGTACCCGCTCAAGCCCCAGCTCGATGCCTGCCTCGCCTCTGGGATGACGGCTTTCAAGATACTGGAGCCAGTCGGCAAGCGTGACGTTTTCCGGCAGCACAGCGGAGAAAGCGCAAGGTTCGGAAGGCATGGGAAATGGGTTCCTGGGGATGAAAAAATGGCGGAAAACCTGGGAAACAGACGTTACGGAAGGAGATTGACGATTGAGCGCAAACCGCGCAGGCACATGCTGGAACTGGTGAATTGCTCAGCCTGCGACTGTGAGCGTGCGGCAAGTCCCTCCGGAACGAAATGTCAGACGATGGCTTGTGACAGGGCAAGAGGATCTGATTTCGCAGGACATGAACTGGAGCGAAACGGTGCGTGAAAAGCACGTGGCCGCTTGTGCTTGTGCGAACGAAAACCCGTTATTCAAAGGAATGGCACCTACCTGTCCGCATACTGCGGACAGTCTTTGCGTTGGCACGTGTGTATCTCATGTGTTTTCCTTTCCACAAAAAAACTTGTTGGAGTCTATCGCAGACAGCAAACCGGAACCAGACACCTGTCAGCCCCGCGTAGTGGCAACGATGTTTGTCCGCCGGAAGTTGCAGCGTTCGCTTCCCGAACTTCACGCAATTGTCCGCCCCCACCGATCTGTCCTGCACAATGCCTTGAACACCGCTCCGAGCGTCCGCGCGCCTGTGGCGAATAGGCGGCAATCATCTTTTTGCTACGCTTCCACAAAACGCATCTTCCTCACCTCTTCCTGCACGATCGTCCGTTTCATTTTTGCTCACAAACCTCCTTCGGAAGACGATGACGACCGGACAACTATCGCGCTACAAAGGTGGACAGATATAAAGCTCGCTACACACTCTTTTTTCAACATTTGACAGCCCGCCGGGAGGAGTGGACAATGTGTGCTTTTCTCGCGTCCGCACGCATCCATGTTGAGGGTAGTTCGTTATGTCAGACACACAAGGCAATGAGGGCGGTTACGCCGTCCATCCCATGTTCCAGCAGTGGTTTCAGGCCGGGCAATCCTTGGCGCAAGGGTTCGCCGCTTTCTTCCAGCAGGCAGCGCCTGCTGATGCTGCTTCCGCCACAGACCAGGCAGCACAAGCGCCTTTCCCTTTTGGTTCCCCCTTGTCCGCGCCTTTTTCTTCCCAGGCTTTTCCCTTCACGACGCAGCTTTTGTCGCAGTATTCCGTTGAGACGGAAGATTTGAAAGAATTGCAGAACGAATTTCTCGCGCAACAGGCGCGGCTGTGGGAAGCCATGCTGGCACGCAGCCAGGGGAAGGAAAATGATTTTCGCATCGAGCCGGAAAAGGGCGACAAACGCTTTTCCGCTTCCGCCTGGGGCGAAAGCCCGGTTTCGGATTTCATTCGCCAGAGCTATCTGTTGAACGCGCGCTATGTCAGGGAATTTGTCGAGCGCCTGCCCGTCAAGGATCCGCGCACCAAAGACAAGCTACGCTTTGCCGCCAACCAGTATGTCGACGCCATGTCGCCGGCCAACTTTGCCGCCACCAACCCGGAATTCATCAAGCTGGCGCTGGAAACGCAGGGGAAGAGCATCACCAACGGCATCAACAACCTCATCAAGGATCTGGAGCAGGGGCGCATCTCCATGACCGACGAATCGGTCTTCGAGGTCGGGCGCAATCTTGCGATTACGCCGGGTGAAGTGATCTATGAAAATGATCTGATGCAGTTGATCCAGTATCGCGCGACGACGGAAAAGGTCGCCAGGCGTCCTTTGCTGATTGTGCCGCCCTGCATCAATAAATACTACATTCTGGATTTGCAGCCGGAAAACTCCGTGGTGCGCTTCCTGGTGGAACAGGGGCATACGGTGTTCCTGATTTCCTGGCGCAATCCTGGCGAGTCACATGCCAAGCTGGGTTGGGACGATTATCTGAAGGCAGGGCCCCTGACGGCGATTGAAGTCGTGCAGGAAGTCAGCAAGCAGAAGGAAATCAATGCCGTGGGGTTCTGTGTCGGCGGCACGCTGCTTTCCTCCGCGCTCGCCATGCTGGCGGGTATCTGGTACGGCAGCACGTATGGCGGTATCGTCACCTCCGTATTGCTGAATATCCCCGGCGAAGGCGATTCGGTCATCGCCACCCTGGACGGCTTCCAGATGACCAAGCAGGGAAGGGCCGGAGTG
>JAISWQ010000133.1 GCA_031271025.1 Zoogloeaceae bacterium
CAGCACCGCCCGCCCTACCAGCTCGTGGCGGGCGACAGGGAAAAGGCGGAAGGGCTTGTCTCCGTGCGGATGCGCGGCGGCCAGGATCTGGGACAAATGCCGCTGGCCGCGTTGATTGCGCGCATGCAGGAAGAAGCAGAGCGGCGCGGCGCATGACCGGTCAGGGACGAAAAAAATCTCCAGTTCTGTCCACTTCCTCATAAGTGGACAGATAGAAAGCTCACGACACGTTTCAGGCGTCTGAATGTGAATTTTGCAGGGGCGACGATATAATGCGTTTCCTTTTGCTCTGGGTGTTTTTCTCCTCATGCCGCATACCATCGTTGTCACCGGCGCGGCCGGATTCATTGGCTCCAACCTTGTCCGTGCCCTGAACGCGCGGGGCGAGACCAACATCATTGCCGTGGATAACCTGGCGCGCGCGGAAAAATTCAAGAATCTCGTCGATTGTGAGATCGCCGATTATCTCGACAAGGCGGATTTCATCCAGCGCGTGCAGCAGGGCGAGTTTGACGGAAGTATTGCCGCCATTCTGCACGAAGGCGCCTGCTCGGACACCATGGAGACCGACGGGCGCTACATGATGGAAAACAATTACCGCTATTCCGCCATTCTGCTGGACTGGTCCCTGGAGCAGGGCGTGCCCTTTCTTTACGCCTCCAGCGCCGCGACCTATGGCAGTGGGCAGGTGTTCCGGGAAGCGCGTCCGCACGAAGCGCCGCTCAATATCTACGGCTATTCCAAGTTTCTCTTTGACCAGCTTGTGCGGCGGCGGTTGCCGGAAGCGGATTCGCCCATTGTCGGCCTGCGTTACTTCAACGTCTATGGGCCGCGCGAACAACACAAGGGACGCATGGCGTCCGTGGCGTTTCACCAGTTCGGGCAGTTTTGCGAGGCGGGCAGGGTCAAGCTCTTTGAAGGTACGCACGGTTATCCCGACGGGGGGCAGTTGCGCGATTTTGTGTATGTGGAAGATGTGGCGAAGGTCAATCTTTTCTTTCTGGATCACCCGGAGCAGTCTGGTATTTTCAACCTGGGTTCCGGACGGGCGCAGAGTTTCAACGAGGTGGCTGTGGCCACGGTCAACGCCTGCCGGGCGCTGAAGGGGGCGGAACCCCTTGCGCTTCAGGACATCGTGGCGCAGGGGCTGCTGGAATACGTGCCCTTTCCCGATGCCTTGAAGGGGAAATATCAGGCTTATACCCAGGCGGATCTCACGCGGTTGCGCGCGGCAGGGTATGATGCGCCCTTCGCCTCGGTTGAAGAGGGTATTTCCCGGTATGTGTCATGGTTAAACAGGACAATCTGAATTTCCTCACGCTGGACGACACGTTGGGCAAAACGCCGCTCGTGCGTCTGAAACGTTTGCCCGGTCGTTCTGCGGTGGTGCGAAAAAACGTGATTCTGGCAAAGCTGGAAGGCAATAACCCGGCAGGTTCGGTCAAGGACAGAACCGCCTTCAGCATGATTGCGCGGGCAGAAGCGCGCGGCGACATCAAGCCCGGCGATACCCTGATCGAAGCGACTTCCGGCAACACCGGCATTGCGCTCACCATGGTCGCCGCCCTGCGCGGCTATCGCATGGTGCTCGTCATGCCGGAAAACCAGAGTCTGGAGCGACGGCAATCCATGTGCGCCTATGGCGCGGATCTCGTCCTCACCCCACGCGATGGCGGCATGGAACTGGCGCGTGACGTGGCGCAAAAAATGCAGGCGGAAGGCAGGGGCAGAGTGCTGGATCAGTTCGCCAACCCGGATAATCCGCTGGTCCATTTCGAGACGACGGGGCCGGAAATCTGGGAAGCCACAAACGGTACGGTCACGCATGTGGTTTCCGCGATGGGAACAACGGGCACCATCATGGGCGTTTCCCGTTTTCTCAAAACTCAGAACCCGGAAATCCGGATCGTCGGTTGCCAGCCGGAAGACGGGAGCCAGATTCCCGGTATCCGCAAATGGCCGCAAGCCTATCTCCCCAAAATCTACGATCCGGCGCGAGTTGATGTGATTGAGTTGGTCTCGCAGGGCGATGCCGAGGAAATGGCGCGGCGCATGGCGCGGGAAGAGGGCATGTTCGCGGGTATTTCCTCCGGCGGCGCCATGACGGTGGCGTTGCGCGTTTCCGCCACGACACGCAATGCCGTGATCGTGGTCATCGTTTGCGACCGGGGCGATCGTTATCTTTCCACCGGCCTTTTTCCGGCCTGAACATCATGGCGCGTTTTTTTGCCGCCTGGAGTTGCCTCCTTGGCGGCTTTCTTTTATGCACAGGCGCGGCGGCGTTTTCGCCGGGGGATCTGTCGTTTTCCTTTTCCGGCGCGCGTATCCGCCATGCCAGTTTCGCGGCGGATGATCTTTCCCTGGACTGGCAGGGCGAGGGTGGCGCGATCACCGTCGGACGGCTTGAACTCATGGGGCAGGAATGGAAGCGGCTTTCCTTTTTTTGCGCGCGGCTTTCCACTGAACCCGGCGCGTTTCGCTGCGAAGGCGGCAGGCTGGGCTTGCCGGGATTGGCGAAACCGGCGGCGCTTACCCTCATTCAGCAGAAGAACACATGGCGGCTGGAACTGCGTCCCGTTGCGGGCGAACAGTGGACGGTTGTCTGGCAGACCTCCGGTCAGGCGCATGTCGAAGCGAAAAACGGACGCATGGCAACCCTGATGGCGCTGCTGCCGCCGCTTGCCGGTTTGCAATCCATGAAAACGGTTGGCGGCCTGAATGGTGTCCTGGATTTTCATCCCGATACGGGTTTCAAGGCTTCCTTCGTGCTGAAAGACGGCGGCTACGCCAGTGCCGATGGTTTGCAGGCCGCGGAAAATATGGGGCTGACGCTCACCCTTTCCGGTCAGCCGCGCGCCGGAGGCCATTGGCAGACGCGGGGCGCGCTGGCCTGGACGGAGGGGGCGCTTTACAGCGATCCGCTCTTTCTCAAAAGCGGGGGGCAGCGCCTGGAATTTTCCGGCCTGCTGCACGCGGGAGGCTGGCAGTTGGAGACAGCCTCCTTGCACTGGCCGGAAGTGGGGGAGGTCAAGGCGCGATTTTCCGGCGACTGGAACGGCATTCGGGAAGGGCAGCTTTTCGCGGACGCCCTTGCGCTTGCGCCCCTGGGCGAGGGTTTGCTGCGTCCTTTCCTCGCCGGACGCGATTTGCCGGATGTGGTTCTGAGTGGCCGGATCGGCATGGAACTTGGCTGGCAGGGTGGCAAGCTGAACCGCGTGGAACTGCGGCCGGAAAACAGCGGCTTCAATCTGGGGAACGGACGCTTTGTACTGGAAGGGCAGACGGGGCGGCTGCACTGGAACGCCGACGCGCCGGGCGAAAGCGAATTGCAGGTGGAACGCATGGCGCTGGGGCGGCTGGAGAGTGGCGCTTTTACGCTGCCGCTGGCGCTCTGGCCGCAGGGTTTCGCCCTGAAATCGCCGCTCCATATACCCTTGCTGGATGGGGCGCTGGAGATCAATCACCTGGAAGCCGGGCTGGATGCCGAAGGACAGTGGGAAGGGGCGCTGGGGCTTTCCGTGCAGCCGATGTCGCTGGAACAACTGACGCCCGCGCTGGATTTGCCGGTGATGCGCGGGATGCTTTCGGCCAATCTGCCGCTTATCCGTTTCAGCAATCAGGAAGCCACGCTGGAGGGAGCACTGGTGATCCAGGTTTTCGATGGCTACCTGAATTGCAGGGATTTGCGCCTGATCGACCCCTTTGGCGTGCGTCCGCGCATTCTGGCGAATGTGGATATCCAGCATCTCGATTTGCAGCAGCTCACGCAAACCTTTTCCTTTGGGGAAATCACCGGCTTTATCGACGCCCGCGTCAGTGGGCTGGAACTCGCCGCCTGGCAGCCGCTCAGGTTCGACGCCCGCATCGAAAGCAGTCCTGGCCGTTATCCCCGGCGGATCAGCCAGCGCGCGGTGGATAACATCACCTCGCTTTCCGGCGGCGGCATGATGGCCTCGCTACAGGCGAGCGTCCTGCGCCTCTTTGAGGATTTTGGCTATCGCCGCATCGGCATTGGCTGCCGGCTGGAAAGCGGGGTGTGCGAGATGAGCGGGATTGCGGGTCTGGACAAGGGCGGACGTTATGCGCTGGTGGAAGGCGGCGGTATCCCGGCGCTTACGGTCATGGGGTACAATCGCGCGGTCGACTGGGAGGAGCTGATCGCGCGTATTGCCGCTGCGACCGATGCGCCGGAACCGGTCATTGAATGAGGTTTCGACATGTCCAGATTTTTATCTCTTGCAACGGCACTGACGGGGGCGCTGCTTGTTTCCGCCTGTGTCACCATCAATATCTATTTCCCGGCGGCGGCGGCGGAAAAGGCTGCGGACAAGCTGCTGGACGACATCTGGGAACTCAAGGGAGACGTGAACGTGCAGACAGCGCCGAACGTCTCCGCGCCCGCATCGACGACTGGGGAGGCAAAATGAACAGACACTGGCTGAGGATTTTGGCGCTGGCTTTGGCGCTGGCCGCCCCGGTTGCGGTTGAGGCGCAAACGGCGCAACCGGATTTCAAGGTGAATGCGCCCGCCGTCAATGCGTTGCGGGACGCGCTGAAACTCCGCTTTCAGCAATTGAAGCCCTATCTGGAATCCGGCGCGCTGGGCGTGGGCGCGGAAGGGAACGTGGTGCTGCGGGATCCCGCTGTCGTGCCGCTGAATCAACGCCAGGGCGTCAAGCGTCTGCTTGCCGAGCAGGAGCGCGACGGCAAGGCGCTCTTCCGGGAAATTGCCCGTGCCAACGGACATCCCGAATGGGAAGAAGACATTGCCAGAACCTTCAGCGAGCGCATGAAGAAACGCCGCGACAAACTGCCCGCGGGCTGGTGGCTTCAGGATGCGGATGGTTCCTGGCGGCAATCGTCTGGCGGGTGAGGCGGCGAAAAAACGGTCGTTTTTCCTGAACGTCAGTGCAGGGTTTTTGGCTGAATGGCTTTTCCCTCTGATTCAGATTTGTTTCGGGCGTGGTTTCAGCACCGTCGGTCTGGCTTGCGGCAAGGTTTCCGGGTAATCGCGGGAATAGTGCAATCCCCGGCTTTCCTTGCGTTTCAGGGCGCAGCGAACGATCAGGTCGGCGGTGGTGACGAGGTTGCGCAATTCGATCAAATCGTGGCTCACACGGAAATTGGCGTAGAACTCTTCAATTTCGCGCATCAAAAGGCGGATGCGGTGCTGGGCGCGTTTCAGGCGCTTGGTGGTGCGCACGATGCCGACGTAATCCCACATGAAGCGGCGCAGTTCGTCCCAGTTGTGGGCAATCACGACTTCCTCGTCCGCGTCCGTGACCCGGCTTTCATCCCATTGCGGCAGATCGGGCAGTTTGCGTTCGGGTTGCGCGAGGATGTCGGCAACGGCGGCCTCGGAATAGACAAGGCATTCCAGGAGGGAATTGGAGGCCAGCCGGTTGGCGCCGTGCAGACCGGTGCAGGAAGCCTCGCCGACGGCGTAAAGACCGGGAATATCCGCGCGGCTGCGGGTATCGACGACAATGCCGCCGCAGGTATAGTGCGCGGCGGGTACGACGGGGATAGGTTCCTGGGTGATGTCGATGCCCAATTCCTTGCAGCGGGCGTAAATGTTGGGGAAATGGTTTTTGACGAAGGCTTCGCCCTTCCAGGCAATATCGAGATAAACGCAGTCGAGGCCGCGCTTTTTCATCTCGAAATCAATGGCGCGCGCCACGATGTCGCGCGGCGCCAGCTCGGCGCGTTCGTCGTGTTGCGGCATGAAGCGGCTGCCGTCCGGCAATTTCAACAAGCCGCCTTCGCCGCGCACGGCCTCGGAAATGAGGAAGGATTTTTCATGGGGATGAAAAAGGCAGGTGGGATGAAACTGGATGAATTCCATGTTCGCCACGCGGCAGCCCGCGCGCCAGGCCATGGCGATGCCGTCGCCAGTGGAAGTATCCGGGTTGGTGGTGTAGAGATAGACCTTGCCCGCGCCGCCGGAGGCGATCAGGGTGTGGCGGGCGGCAATGGTCTTGATCGCGCCGCTGCGGTCGTCCAGCACGTAAGCGCCGTAACAGCGCGGGTCGGTAGCGCGTCCCAGGCGTTTTCCGGTAATGAGGTCGATGGCGGTATGGTGTTCCAGAATGTCGATGCCGGGATGATTCCTGACTTTCGCGGTCAGGGTTTCCTGCACGTAGAGGCCGGTGGCGTCGGCGACATGGATGATGCGCCGCGCGGAATGTCCGCCCTCGCGGGTGAGATGGTAGCCGTTGGCGTCCCGGGTGAAAGGCACGCCTTCGCCGATCAGCCACTGGATGGCGCGGCTGCCGTTTTCCACGACGAAGCGGGTCGCGCGCTCGTCGTTCAGACCGGCGCCGGCGACAAAGGTGTCGCGGATATGGCTTTCGATGGAATCGCGGGAATCCAGCACGGCCGCAATGCCGCCCTGAGCACGGCTGGAGGCGGATTCTTCCAGCGTCCGCTTGGCGATCATCAGCACCCGGCACTGCCCGGCCAGGCGCAGGGCGGCGGATTGTCCCGCAAGACCGCTGCCGATGATGAGGACGTCGTACTGCATCGCCGGATTCCTTGTTTGCTTGTTTGAAAAGGGCGAACTATAACAGGCGCAAACCGGGCATGGAGTAGAATCCTGCCCCTCTTTCCCGCGCTGCTCCCCATGCCTGCCTTTTTTGTGACCGGAACCGACACCGAAGTCGGCAAGACGTTCGTAACCTGTGCCTTGCTGCACCGCGCCCGCGCGGCAGGACTGCGCGCCTGCGGCATCAAGGCGGTAGCGGCGGGGACGGACGCGGCGGGACAGAATGAGGATGTCGCCGCGATCCGCGCGGCTTCCGCGCCCGTCTTGCCGGAGGCGCTGCTCAATCCCTATTGTTTTACGTCCCCCATCGCGCCGCATATCGCCGCCCGTGAGGCCGGGGTGCGCATCCACTTCGCGCGCATTCGCGCCGCCCTGGATACGGCAGAGGCGCAGGCGGATCTGGTGCTGGTCGAAGGGGCAGGGGGATTTCGCATTCCGTTGGGAGAGGAAGGCGATAGCGCCGATCTGGCGCTGGCGCTGGAATGTCCGGTGATTCTCGTGGCCGGGATGCGGCTGGGAGTAATCAATCACGCGCTCCTGACGGCGGAGGCGATCACGCGGCGTGGACTTGCGCTGGCAGGCTGGGTCGCCAATACGGTCGATCCCGCCATGCCCCGTTTCGAGGAAAATCTCGCCGCTTTGCGGGCCATGTTGCCAGCGCCCTGCCTGGGCTGCCTGCCGCGCCAGTCTCCCGCCGATCCGAAGCGGGTTGCGGTGATATTGAATCTGCCCTTTACGGTATAAGCCCATGCGCCATTACGCCGCCTCTGCCCATGCGCCCCATCGTCCGCGTCCCGAACGTTCGCTGTGGCCAACCCTGTTGAGCCTTTTCCCTTATGTGTGGGCGTACCGGGGCAGGGTGCTGGCGGCGCTGGCCTGCTTGATTGGGGCCAAACTCGCCACGGTGGGCGTCCCGCTCATTTTCAAGCAGGTGATCGACGGCCTGACGCCTGCCGCGAACGTCGTGCTGATGCTGCCGGTGGCACTCTTGCTGCTCTACGGTCTTTTGCGCTTCATGACCTCCTTCTTCACCGAGTTGCGGGAAATCCTTTTCGCGCGGGTGACGCAGCAAAGCATACGGCGGCTGGCGCTGGAGGTGTTCGGTCATTTGCACGCGCTGTCGCTGCGCTTTCATCTGGAGCGCCAGACCGGCGGCATTTCGCGCGACATCGAGCGCGGCACCCATTCCATTTCCACGCTCATCAATTACACCCTCTATTCGATTTTGCCGACGCTGGTGGAAATCACGCTGGTGCTGGCGATTCTTTTCACACGCTACGATGCGATTTTTGGCCTGGTCACGCTGGCCTCGCTCCTTGCCTACGTGGGGTTTACCGTGACGGTGAGCAACTGGCGCATCCAGATTCGGCGCAAGGTCAATGAGACGGATTCCGAGGCCAATACCCGCGCCATCGACAGTCTCATCAATTACGAGACAGTCAAGGTGTTTGGCAATGAGGCATTCGAGCGCCGCCGCTACGATGCGCATCTACAGGAATGGGCGGAGGCGGCAACGCGCAGTCAGGTGAGCCTTTCCCTGCTCAATCTGGGACAACAGATGATCGTGGTCGCGGGCATGACGCTGATCCTGTGGCTGGCTGCCGCGGAGGCGGTGGCCGGGCGCATGACGGTGGGTGATCTGGTGCTGGTCAATGCCTTCATGATGCAGCTCTACATGCCGCTCAATTTTCTCGGTGTGGTGTATCGGGAGATTCGGCAGGCGCTGATCGACATCGAGCGCATGTTCGATTTGCTGGGCGAGGCGAAGGAAGTGGAGGATGCCCCGGATGCCCGCGCGCTGGCGCGAAAAACCCCGCTGGAAGTGCGTTTCGAGGCGGTACATTTTGCCTACGATCCCCGGCGTCCGATTTTGTCCGGGGTGGATTTCGTGATTCCCGCAGGACAGACGGTGGCGGTGGTCGGGCCTTCCGGCGCGGGAAAATCCACGCTGGCGCGCTTGCTGTTTCGCTTCTACGATGTTTCCGGCGGCGCGCTGCGCGTGGGCGGGACGGATGTGCGCCACCTCACCCAGGCGAGCCTCAGAGCCGCGATCGGCATTGTGCCGCAGGATACGGTGCTCTTTAACGACACGCTGTTTTACAACATCCAGTACGGCCGCCCGGAGGCCAGCCACGCCGAGGTGGAAGCCGCCGCTCGCGCGGCGCAACTGGACGATCTCCTCGCCCGCCTGCCGGATGGTTTTGCTACCCGCGTCGGCGAGCGGGGTCTGAAACTTTCCGGCGGGGAAAAACAGCGTGTCGCCATTGCCCGCGCCCTGCTGAAAAATCCCGCCATCCTGATTTTCGACGAAGCCACTTCGGCGCTGGATTCCCGTACCGAAAAAAGCATACAGACGCAACTGGACGCGGCGGCGGAAGGACGCACCACGCTGGTGATCGCGCATCGCCTTTCCACGGTCATGCGCGCCGACCATATCCTGGTGCTGGAAGAAGGCCGCATCACGGAAGCCGAAAGACACGAAGACCTGCTGGCAAAAGGCGGAGCCTACGCGCAGATGTGGGCGATCCAGCAGCGGGAAGCTGCGGCGGCGATTGGAAATGGAGGATAAGGGATGATTGCCCATCGTCATTGCGAGGCGCGTAGGGACTCCCGGCCTGAGGCCGGGGTTTCGACCATAGCCACCTGGAAGAGGATACAAACCCCTTCCACGTTTGTTTTGAGCGACTTCGCATGAATGCCTGTCGCTGATTTCTTGTTTTTCGTTAAACTGTCCTGAATATGTCCTTCAGCAATCTCACCCTGATTGAGCGCAGCCTTGCCGCTGTCTGGCATCCCTGTACCCAGATGCGGCTCCACCATGCCGAAGGGGAGGATGCGTTGCCGCTGATTCCTGTTGCGCATGGAAAAGGGGCGTGGCTTTACGATTTCGACGGCAGGCGCTATCTGGACGGCATCAGTTCCTGGTGGACCAATCTTTTTGGCCACGCCAACCCGCGTATCAATGCCGCGCTGAAGGCGCAACTGGAAACGCTGGCGCATGTCATGCTGGCGGGGTTTACCCACGCGCCGGTAGTGGAACTTTCCGAACGTCTTTCCGCGCTGACCGGGGGAGCGCTGGGACACGCTTTCTATGCTTCCGATGGCGCTTCCGCCACGGAAATTGCGCTGAAAATGAGTTTTCATTTCTGGCAAAACAGCGGCAGGCCGGAAAAAAATCGCTTCCTTTGTCTTGCAAACGGCTATCACGGTGAAACGGTCGGGGCGCTGGCCGTGACCGATGTGCCCCTCTTCAAGGCCGCCTATGCGCCGCTGGTGCGGCAGGGCGATACCGTGGCGACGCCGGACGCCCGCCATGCCGCGCCCGGCGAAACGCCGGTCGATGTGGCGCGGCACGCGGCCGCGGCGCTGGAAGTCAAACTCAAGGCCGAAGGCGAAAGCATCGCCGCCCTGATCGTCGAACCGCTGGTGCAGGGCGCGGCGGGCATGGCGATGCACGATCCCGAATACCTGCGTCTGGCGCGCGCCCTGTGCGATCGCTATGCCGTGCATCTGATCTGCGATGAAATCGCGGTCGGCAATGGACGCACCGGCACTTTTTTTGCGCACGAACAGGCGGGCATCCATCCCGATCTGCTCTGTCTTTCCAAGGGCATCACCGGCGGCTATCTGCCGCTTTCCATCGTGCTGTGCCGTGACGCCATTTACCAGGCGTTTTACGCGAAGGATGTGCGCCGTGGTTTTCTGCATTCCCATTCCTATACCGGCAATCCGCTCGCCTGCCGTGCTGCGCTCGCCACGCTGGATATTTTTCAGGAAGACGCGGTGCTTGCCGCCAACCGGCAGCGGGCTGAATGGCTGGCGACGGCGCTGGAAAAGCTCGCGGCACATCCCGAAATCCGCCATCCGCGCCAGTGCGGCATGATCGCCGCCTTCGATGTGGCCACCGGAGACCCCGCGTTCCCCCGCAAATTTCTGCGCGCCGCGCTGGAGGAAGGCGTTCTGCTGCGCCCCATAGGCAATACGGTCTATTTCATGCCGCCCTATGTGGTCACGGAAGCGGAAGTCGCCCTGCTGGGCGCGGCGGCAGAGGCGGCGCTGGCGCGCCTGTGAGTTCGCCTGACACAAACCAATAGAATAAATGACTCGGCTGGTCAATCATTCAGGAAGCCGCCGGAGTTGGTGTTACGATGAACCGCTTGGCAAAAGCATGTGCGCCGCCGAATCGGCCTCGCGCTCGATGATATGCACCAGCCGCTTGCCCCACTGCTGTTGTTCCATCTTGTCGCATACGCAAAGATATTACCTTTTTTAGACTGTGTAGATACCTATGCCTGGATTGCCACGGCGCTACGCGCCTCGCTTGTGACGAAGTGGGGGGAAATTACCGCGCTGTTACGTACCTTGTTTTTGGCGATGGATTCGATTCGGGTTTTTTTTCCGGGGTCTGACTGTTGCGTCATTGCCCCTCCGTTTGCATGTTTTGTTGCACGACAGACATGATTTGTTGCGCGGCAGGCGGGAAATGGCGGAGAATTGCCTTCGGGTCTCCCGCGATTTTTTCGGGCGGGATGAGTTTTTCGTCATTGTCCGCTCTGGAGAGACCCATGAACGCCCTGCCTTTACAGGCCATAAGAATATGCGAGGGGTCGGGGGGGGGGGCGGGCGGGGGG
>JAISWQ010000111.1 GCA_031271025.1 Zoogloeaceae bacterium
TCGTACTGAAGGCGCTGGTCGCATGATTGCCAGTGGCACGAACGCCCTCGCTTCCAGCATCGTCCTCGTCTGCCGCCAGCGCCCCGCCGATGCTCCCACCGTCTCGCGCCGCGAGTTCCTCCGCGAACTCAATGCCGTGCTGCCCGAGGCGCTCGACGAGATGACCCGCGGCGGCGTCAATTCGCCGGTCGCACCGGTGGACTTGTCGCAAGCCATCATCGGCCCTGGCATGGCCATCTTCAGCCAATACGCCGCCGTACTGGAAGCCGACGGCACGCCGATGAGCGTGCGCGCCGCGCTGCAACTCATCAACCGTTTCCTCGCCGAGGACGACTTCGAACACGACACCCAGTTCTGCCTGCACTGGTTCGAGCAGCAGGGCTGGGCCACCGGCAAATACGGTGATGCCGACGTGCTGGCGCGCGCCAAGGGCACCAGCGTTGGCGGCCTGCAAGTCAGCGGCGTGGTGGAGTCGAGCAAGGGCGAACTGCGCCTGCTCAAATGGGCCGAGATGCCGCGCGACTGGCAGCCGGAGAAGGATGCGCGGCTCCCGGTGTGGGAAGCGTTGCACCAACTGATCCGCGCCCTGAACCAGGACGGCGAGTCCGGCGCAGGCGGCCTGCTGGCTCGTATGCCCGCCCGCGCCGAACCCATACGCGCTGGCCTATCGCCTCTATACCCTGTGCGAGCGCAAGGGCTGGGCCGAGGAAGCCCGCGCCTACAACGAACTGGTCACGACGTGGAGCGCGATTGAGATGGCCGCGGGCGAGGCGGGTATGCTAGGCTCGCAAGGAAGATTGGATATTTGAGGAGGCAAAATGCGTATCGAATCCATTCGCCTGAAAAATTACAAGGTCTTTCGCAGTGCCTGCATCACCGACATGCCCAATCTGTGCGTGACGGTAGGCGCCAATGGCACGGGAAAGACAAACCTGTTCGGGGTATTTGGTTTTCTGAAAGATTGCATGCTGAATGGTGTGCACAAGGCCATGCAACAACGTGGAGGTTTCCGTGAAATGCTGTCGCGTGGCGTCAGATCAGACTCCAACATCGAAATTGAAATCAAATTTCACCTTAATATTGCGGATAAAGATCGTCTCGTGACTTATTGGTTGGTGCTCAATGAGGAAAAAGGGCGCGTCGTGGTGCAGCGCGAAGTGCTGCGCTACAAGCGCGGTGCTTATGGCTCGCCGTTTCACTTCATTGATTTCAAGAGGGGACAGGGTTATGCCATCAACAACGAAGAAGATTTCAGTCGTCCCGATGAACAACTGACGCGTGAGGAACAGAAAGTTGCCTTCGATAATCTGGCCATCCGGGGATTGGGTCAATTCGAGCGTTTCAAGGCTGCAAATGCCTTTCGTTCGCTGATCGAGAACTGGCATGTGTCCGATTTCCATATCAGCGCGGCACGGGGCAGCAAAGACGCTGTAGGCATGGAAGAGCATCTCTCGGTAACGGGCGACAACTTGCAACTGGTGGCGCGCAATATTTATGAAAGCCATCCGAAAATATTCGAGCGGATTCTCGATCGTATGCGGAGTCGCGTGCCGGGCGTGAACGATATCACTCCGAAACTCACGGAGGATAGCCGTCTGTTGTTGCAATTCAAGGATGGCGCTTTTACCGATCCCTTCATCGACCGCTATGTTTCGGACGGTACCATCAAGATGTTTGCCTATCTGGTGCTGTTGAACGACCCCAACCCCTATCCCTTGTTATGTGTGGAAGAGCCAGAAAACCAGCTTTATCCGACCCTACTATGGGAACTGGCCGAAGAGTTTCGCGACTATGCACGTCGGGGCGGGCAGGTGCTGGTATCCACCCATTCCCCCGATCTGCTCAACGCTTTGCGCCTGGAAGAAGTGTTCTGGTTGATCAAGGAGAACGGATACAGCCAGATCAGGCGCGCCCGCGATGATGCCCAGATTGCCGCCTATATGAAAGAGGGCGACCAAATGGGCTATTTGTGGAAGCAAGGCTTGTTCAAAGGGGTCGATCCGAAATGACGACCCTGGTTTTTTGTTTGGAGGAGCCTTCCGCCAAGGAAATGCTTAAAGGCGTGTTGCCGCGTCTGCTGCCAGATGGCATCTGGGTGGAATACATCGTATTTGAAGGCAAGCAGGATATGCACAAGCAGTTGGTCAGAAAATTGCGTTACTGGCAACAACCCAATAGCCGCTTTGTGGTAATGCGCGATCAGGATAACGGAGATTGCCGGGCCATTCGTCAGCAGCTACTGGAGCTTTGCATCGAGGCCGGACGTGCGGACGCTTTGGTTCGAGTGGCTTGTCATGAACTGGAAAGCTTTTTTCTGGGCGATCTGGCTGCGGTAGAAAAGGGACTGGCGCTCAATGAGCTTGCCAAGCAGCAGGAAAAACGCAAGTTTCGCAACCCGGACACATTGGCGAATGCTGCGGAAGAATTGACCAAATTGACTCGCCGGCATTATCAGAAAATGGACGGTTCCCGCAGAATTGGCCCCCGTTTGAGTCTGGACGGATGTAACAAATCGCACAGCTTCAACGTCCTGACCGAGGGGGTAAAACGTATTGTCAAGGAAATGATGCAATGACACTCAAACCCTGGCGCGAAATCGCGGAACCGCACTCCGAT
>JAISWQ010000126.1 GCA_031271025.1 Zoogloeaceae bacterium
CCGGGCTGCTGCCCATCTTTTTCGGACAGGGCGCGGGTTCCGAGATCATGCGCCGCATCGCCGCCCCGATGATCGGCGGCATGATCTCCGCGCCGCTCCTCTCCCTGTTAGTCATTCCCGCCCTCTATCTCCTCCTGCGCCGCCGCGAGGCGGACAGGATTTTTCGCAATACCCTGCGCAATACCCTCACCTCATCCAAAGGAGATTCCCATGAAACCGCATGACTTTAGCATCACCTCTCGCTTCACCGTCGCTACCTGCCTGTCGGCCCTCGCCTTCGCTCTCACCCTCACGCCGCCGCCCGCCCTGGCGCAACACGACCACCACGCCGCCCCGCCCGCGCAAACCGCTCCAGCCCCCATCGCCAGCGGACAGGGCGTCGTCAAGAAGATTGATAGCGAACGCCAACGCCTCACCCTCGCCCACGCCCCCATCCCGGCGCTGGGCTGGCCGGCGATGACCATGCCCTTCGCCGTCTCCAATCCCGCCCTGCTGCAAGGCTTGAAAGTCGGCGACACGGTCGAGTTCGATCTGAAGGACGAGCAGACCATCCGCGCCATACGGCGGCAGTGAATATATGGATTGCATGGGAGACGGGCGGGGTTTGCTATACTTGCCCGCGTCCCAACGAACCGTCGAAAAGGAGAAAACGATGTCTGTCACTACGCAGGAATTGCCAAAAAGCTACATGACGGAAGCCGACCGCGAGGGGTACATGAACGAAAATTCCCGCTACCTTGGCGAAGCCTTGGCCGCGCATATCGCGGACGACATGGACGCAAGTTGGCAATGGCTGGCGCTCGCCGATCTGCCGGCGCATTCGCTGATGTCATGCAAGGTCAATCTGGGCGCGGATTTCATCCGTCAAAAGGGACTGAAAACCGACTCCGCTGACGCCGCATATGGCCCCGGATGGCTGGACGCGCCATGACGGAAGATTTGCTGACCAAGATACAAAACCTCCTGATGCTTGAAGGCGGCCTGATCGAAACCCTGGCACGTTCCAAAGAAGCCAAAAACCTGAATGCCATGCGCGGCAAGTTGTTGGCGCGTATCAAGGAAACCGGCAAACGCAAGGATTTGGCGCTGATCGTGGCAACCGAGAAAGCCATCATCGAAGATGAATTGAGGAATCACGCCAACAGCAAAGGCATGGTCGCCAGCCTCAATGCCGCGCTGCTGGAATTGACGGCAATCGAAAAATTGCTGGCAATCGTGGATGACGAATACGAATACCGCCGAGTCGATCAATCCCACATCCTCCCCAAGAACCGCGAAAAAGGCTTGCCGCTGGATGAGGCGCGGCAGGCGTTCAAATCTCATTACGCCCGCTTGAGCAATCTGGACAAGGCCAGACTTTCCGAAGACGAAAAAGCCATCATCGAGGCCAGAAGGGACAACATGCGGGAAGCGGGCAAGATTTACGCGCGGCGTCAGGCGAAGACGCTGGGCGTTTCAGAGAATTGAGCGCCATACGGCGGCAGTGAATATATGAATTGCATGGGAGGCGGGCGAGCGCTTGCTATACTTGCTCGCGTCCCACTGAATCGTCGAAAGGAGAAAACGATGTCTGTCACCACACAGGAATTGCCCAGAAGCTATTTGACGGAAGCCCGGCGTCAGGGCTTGAGCCAGAACGGGATTTATCTGGCGGAGTCCCAGGCGGCGGACGAAGCGGGTGATGAAGAAACCAGTTGGGCATGGCTGGCGCTGGCCGAAATTCCTGCGTATGCCCTGATGGGGATGAAAATTCGCCAAGGTGCCGAGTTCATCAGAAAAATGGGATTTCGCACCGAAACCGCCGAAGCGGTATATGGCAAGAATTGGCTTGAAAGATGAAACAACCGACAGATGATCTCCCCCACGCGCTTTCCGGGCTGGAACGGTTGCTGGCGCGTGAAGCAAGCTGGATCAATGAGCAAGCACAATCCCCCGCCACCAGAAGCCTGAACGAAACGCACCACAAACTGCTGGAGTATTTCCGGGCGGTCGGGAAAAACGAAAACCTGTCGGCGATCGTTGCCGCTGAAAAAGCGATAGTGCAAAACGAACTTGGGCATCACGCCAACAGCAAAGGCATGGTTTCCAGCCTGAACGCGGCCCTGGCGGAATTGACCGTAACCGAAAGGCTTTTGTCCATTATTGATGATAAACGCGAATACAGCCAGGTCGACCAATCTCATCTCCTCCCCAAAAACCGCGAAAAAGGCTTGCCGCTGGACGAGGCGCGGCAGGCGTTCAAATCCCATTACGCCCGCTTGAGCAATCTGGACAAGGCCAGACTTTCCGAAGACGAAAAGGCCATCATCGAGGCCAGAAGGGACAACATGCGGGAAGCGGGCAAGATTTACGCGCGGCGTCAGGCGAGGACGCTGGGCGTTTCAGAGGACTGAGCGCCATACGGCAGTGGTGAATATACGGATTGCATGGGCGGCGGGCGAGAGCTTGCTATACTTGCCCGCGTCCCACTGAACCGTCGAAAAGGAGAAAACGATGTCCGCAACCACGCAGGAATTGCCCAGGAGCTATTTGACGGAAGCCGACCGCGAGGGGCTGTCGCCCAATGAAATTTATCTGGCGGAATCGCAGGCGGCGGATGACGCGGATGACGCGGAAACGTCATGGGCATGGCTACGCTACGCCGATCTTCCGGCCTACTCATTGATGACCTTGAAACATATCCTGGGCGCTGATTTCGTGCGCACGCAAGGCTTTTTGTGCATGGACGCCGCCAATCGAGCATATGGAAAAGACTGGCTCGACAGATGAGTAAGGATTCCCTGCTGCGATTGGCGCGGATACTGACCAGGGAAGCCGGTTGGTTCAAAGCGCAGTTGGCGACGAACGCGACAAGAAACCTGCAAAAGACGCGCGACGGGCTTTTGCGCCATGTGCACGAAGTTGGCAAAAGGAGCGCCCCGGAACTGATCGTGGCCACCGAAAAGGCCATTGTGGAAAGCGACCTTGAACATTACGCCAACAGCAAAGGCATGGTTTCCAGCCTGAACGCGGCTTTGGCGGAATTGACGGCGATTGAAAAACTGCTGGCGATCGTAGATGACGAACACGAATACAAGCGAATCGACCAAGCCTACATCCTCCCCAAAAACCGCGAAAAAGGCTTGCCGCTGGACGAAGCGCGGCAGGCGTTCAAATCTCATTATGCCCGCTTGAGCAATCTGGACAAGGCCAGACTTTCCGAAGACGAAAAGGCCATCATCGAAGCCAGAAGGGACAACATGCGGGAAGCGGGCAAGATTTACGCGCGGCGTCAGGCGAGGACGCTGGGCGTTTCAGAGGACTGAGCGCCATGACGGAAGATTTGGATCGCATGGGAGGCGGACGAGAGCTTGCAACGAGCCACTGGCAGGAAAAAACGATGTCCGCCACCACGCAGGAATTGCCCAAAAGCTATTTGACGGAAGCCCGGCGTCAGGGCTTGAGCCAAAACGGGATTTATCTGGCGGAGTCCCAGGCGGCGGACGAAGCGGGCGATGAAGAAACCAGTTGGGCATGGCTGGCGCTCGCCGAAATTCCTGCTTATGCACTGATGGGGATGAAAATTCGCCAAGGCGCCGAGTTCATCAGAAAAATGGGATTTCGCACCGAAACCGCCAAAGCGGTATATGGCCTCGGATGGCTGGACGCGCCATGAACGATGAACAATCCTTATCGCAACTACAGTGCTGGATTGCCACGGGCCTGCAGCCCTCGCAATGACGAAATTCCCGCCACTTTGGATTGTGCTGCCCTGCCTGGTGAAATCACGGCAACACCGGGTAATCCGTGTAGCCTGTCGCGCCGCTGCCGTAAAAAAATTCCGGGCGGGGCGGATTCCAGGGTGCGTCTTTTGCGATGCGGCGCGGCAGATCGGGGTTGGCGATGAAGGGCACGCCAAAGGCTGCCGCGTCGGCAGCGCCCGTCGCCAGCAGGGCATTGGCGCTGGCCTTGTCCAGTCCCTGATTGGCGATCAGGATGCCGTCGAACGCGCGTTTGAGCGCCGGACTGAGCGCCTTTTCTCCTTGCGCCTCGCGGGTGAAAATAAAGGCGATGCGGCGCTGACCCAGTGCGCGGGCGACGTAGCCAAAGAGCGCCGCCGGATCGCTGTCGCCGACATCGTGCGTGTCGCAGGCCGGAGCGAGATGTACGCCGACACGCCCCGCGCCCCAGACATCAATGACCGCGTCCGTGATTTCCAGAAGCAGGCGGGCGCGGTTTTCGATGGAACCGCCGTAGGCGTCGTCGCGCCGGTTGCTGCGGTCTTGCAGGAACTGGTCGATCAGGTAGCCATTGGCGGCGTGGATTTCCACTCCGTCGAAGCCCGCCGCCAGCGCGTTTTCCGCGCCTTGCCGGAAGGCGGCGACGATGCCGGGGAGCTCGTGAAGGGCCAGCGCGCGTGGCGTGATATAGGGTCTTTCCGGGCGGACAAGTTTTACATGTCCGGCAGCGGCAATCGCGCTGGGCGCAACCGGCAGGTCGCCATCGAGATAAATGGGGTCGGAGATGCGTCCCACATGCCACAACTGCGCAAAGATGCGTCCGCCCGCGTGATGCAGGGCATTGGTCAGGTTTTTCCAGCCCGTGACCTGTTCTGCCGTCCATAGTCCCGGCGTATCGGGATAGCCAACGCCCTGTGGCGTGACGGCAACGGCTTCGGAAAGAATCAGCCCGGCGCTGGCGCGTTGGACATAGTATTCCGTCATCAAGGCGTTGGGCACTCGCCCGGCGCTGGCGCGGCAGCGGGTGAGCGGCGACATGATGATGCGGTTGGGCAACTCGAGCGCGCCCAGCGTGAGGGAATCAAGCAGCGTTGGCATGGTGATTGGGGTGGGGGAGTCGAAAGGAAAAAGGATTCTATCCCACCATCGCCATTTTGCGCCGCAGAAAGGCGATCTGGGTTTGCAGGGGGAGATTTTTCGGACAGACATCGTGGCAGGCCAGCAGCGACATGCAGCCGAACACGCCGCGGTCATCGCCGATCACCTCGTAGAAATCGTCGTCTGTGCGGGTATCGCGCGGGTCAAGGCGGAAACGGGCGATCTTGCCGAAACCGACTGCGCCCACAAAATCCTCCCGCATCTGCGCCGTGCCGCAGGCGGCGACGCAGCAACCGCATTCCACGCAGCGATCCATCTCGTAGATGGCTTCCGCCACTTCCGGCTCCATGCGTTCTTCGATGCGGGTCACATCCACGGTTTCTTCGCGGCCATGCAGCCAGGTGGCGAGCCGCTCGCTCATGCCGCGCATCCACTTGCCGGTATTGACGGAAAGATCGCCGATCAACTCGAAAAAGGGCAGGGGCGTCAGCGTGATGTGGTCGGGATAATCCAGGGTGAGGGTGCGGCAGGCGAGGCGTGGACGGCCATTGACCATCATCGCGCAACTGCCGCAAATACCGGCGCGGCAGACAAAATCGAATTGCAGGGTGGGGTCTTGCCGGGTGCGGATTTCGTTGAGCGCGATGAAGAGCGTCATGCCATCCGCCTCTTCGATCCGGTAGCTTTGCAGACGCGGCAGGCTTCCGGCTTCCTGCGGGTTGTAGCGCAGGATTTCCAGAGTCAGGAAGCGGTGACGGAGCGCCTCTGCGGGGGCGTTTGAGTCAGGCATGAGCGTTGTCCTCCAGGGGTTCGTCCAGTCGTTCATTGTGGTTGCGCAGTACGGCGGGCAGTTTGTCACGGTAAGGCATCAACGCTTCCTGCACGGCGAAGCGGTCTGCGGCGTCCAGTTTTTCGCGCAGCCTTTCCACTTCGGCCTGACGGATGGGCGTATCGGGATGGTCGATGTAGTTCCGGGTGCCGTAACCGCGCCAGCCGGGCGGGAGTTCCATTTTTCTCACCTCCAGGCGCTCGTAGGCCAGATGGGGCAGGGTGGCGTCTTCGTCCGGCCAGGAGGCGAGGGTGCGTTTCAGCCAGTCCCTGTCGTTGCGCTGTGGAAAATCCTCACGAAAATGCGCGCCCCGGCTTTCGGTGCGTTGATAGGCGCCGTAGGCGATGGTGAGCGCCAGCTTCAACATGCGTTTCAGGCGATAGGCGGCCACGAGTTCCGGGTTGCTGCCCCAGGATTTACCCGTGAGTTTCAGATTGCCGCTGCGTTGCAACAGCCGTTGCAAGGTGGTCACGCCTTCCGAAAGCCCCTCTGCCTCGCGGAAAATACCGACGCAGCGGGTCATGGTGTCCTGCATTTCCGCAAGCAGCGCGAAGGCGCTTTCCTGGCCGTTGGCGGCGAGCAGCTCCTGGAGTCTGATTTCCTCGCGCCGGACGAATTCCTGCGCGAGCGTAAGCGGCGGCGCGATGTTGTTGTCGGGTCTGTCGCAGAAATCGGAAATGAATTCACCGACGATCATTCCGGCGACCACGGTTTCCGCCACCGAATTGCCGCCCAGCCGGTTGAAGCCGTGCAAATCCCAGCAGGCCGCTTCGCCCGCCGCGAACAAGCCCTTGAGATAGGGCGATTCGCCGGTATGGCGGGTGCGCACGCCGCCCATGGTGTAATGCTGCGCCGGACGCACGGGAATCCATTTTTCCGCCGGATCGATGCCGAGAAAACTCCCGCAGATTTCCTTCACCTCGCGCAGGTTATGCTCGATGTGCCTGCGTCCCAGCAGGGTGATGTCCAGCCACAGATGCGGGCCGAAGCGGGTGGGGACGCCCTTGCCCTTGCG
Source organism: Zoogloeaceae bacterium (assembly GCA_031271025.1). GTDB lineage: Bacteria > Pseudomonadota > Gammaproteobacteria > Burkholderiales > Rhodocyclaceae > Azovibrio. Next base: position 6,662 of record JAISWQ010000126.1, read on the forward strand.
GATATGTTCCTCCATGCGGCGGGAGACCACGTCGCGCGAGGCGAGTTCCTTTTTTTCCGGCTCGTAGTCGGGCATGAAACGGTGTCCATCCACATCGCGCAACAGACCGCCATCGCCCCGGCAGCCTTCGGTGACGAGAATGCCTGCCGGGAAAATGCCGGTGGGGTGAAACTGTATCGCTTCCATGTTGCCCAGCGCCGCAACGCCGGTTTCCAACGCCAGCGCGTGTCCCATGCCTTCGCAGATGACGGCGTTGGTGGTGACGCGATACAGGCGTCCCGCGCCTCCGGCGGCAATTGCCGTGGCCTTGGCGAGATAGGCGGAAAGCTCGCCGGTGATGAGATTGCGCACCACCGCGCCGTAACAGCGCGCGCCGTCGTGGATGAGCGCCAGCGCCTCGACGCGCTCATGCACTTCAATGCCGTGCCGGATCGCCTGATCGCTGGTGGTAAAGAGCATGGCGTGCCCGGTGCCGTCGGAAACGTAACAGGTGCGCCATTTCTTGGTGCCGCCAAAATCGCGCTGGGCGATGAGGCCGTGCGCCGTATCGCGCTCGGTGAGCGTGACTTTCTGGCTGTTGATGATGACTTCCCGGTCGCCGCGCCGGACGCGGCTCCAGGGGGTGCCCCAGGCGGCGAGTTCGCGCACCGCCTTGGGAGAGGTGTTGACAAACATGCGCGCCACAATCTGGTCGCAGCCCCAGTCACTGCCGCGCACGGTGTCGCCGAAATGGATGTCCTCGTTGTCGCCGATGCCGTTCGTGACGTTGGCAAGCGAGGCTTGCATCCCGCCCTGCGCTGCCGCCGAATGCGAACGCTTGGGCGGCACCAGCGTCAGCACGATGACTTCGTGTCCCCGCTGTTTTGCGCCAATGGCGGTACGCAGACCGGCCAGGCCGCCGCCGATGACGAGCACGTCCGTCAGGATGGTTTTCATGGTGTTTCCCCTTGCGCGGTCTGTGTTTCCGGCGCGGCCCAGGATGGGGTATAGCGTTCGCCGTAATGATCGCTGTGGAGAAGGCCGATCCACATGTATTGGGCGAGCGCCAGAAGCCCCAGGGTCAGGAAGAAGGCGAACAGCGTGCCGCGCAGGAATTTGAGGACCGGGCGCGAAAAACGCGGCCAGCCCCATTTGAGCGCCAGCCGATAAAGACCAATGGCGGCGTGCAGTACGGCGACGGTGAGCAGAATCAGGTAGAAAGGCCAGAGCGCGTCGCTCCAGATGCGGTCGGAAGAGGCGTGGGGACCGATCAACTGCGGCCAGAACGCCATCTGGTAGAGATGCGCCGCGCCGAAGAAGAAAAGGAGAAAACCGCTATATACCTGCCAGAGCCAGAGCCGGGTGTCGCCGTGGCGCATGGCGCGGACGTGGGCGCGTATCGTGCGATATTGGCGGTAATTGACCGGGAATTTGCGCAACGCGAGGAGGGCGTGTGCCATGAAAACAACAAAAAGCAGTCCCGCAACCAGGGAAACCAGCCAGGGATGCGCCTTGCCGAAGAAAAAATAGCCTTCGTAGAATTTGCTGACCACCCACATGGCGTCCTTGCCAATCAGGATGGAACTGTCAAAAAAGAGATGGCCGCAAAGGAAGAGCGCGAGTAAAAGCCCTGTCGCGCTTTGCAGGAGATCGAGCCGCGCGGGCCAGCGGCTTTTGCGCGTCCGCTCCGCGAGGCCGGCCTGCGTAATCAGAATGCGGTCGTGCATGAAGGGGGACTCCCAAGTGAGAAGAGGGAAGGCAGACGGAAATTCCGTTGCTTCATTTTTGCTGGCCACAGCCTGCCTTTCGTGACACGGTGGAACAGCCCGTCATTATAATGCTGCAATGCAACATTTGTCACGGGAGGCTGCGGTCGACACAGGGCAATTGCACTCTCTTTGTCCAATTTCTGGCGCGTTTTTTACCCGAAGTGGTTTTTTTGTGGAGGATTCCCAGCAAGAAATCAGTCTGGCATCAGTTCCTGCAACGGCCAGCGTGGGCGGGCGGAGAAGGCTCCGGCGGATTTGGGCGAAAATCCGGCGGCGAGGCGCAGGGCACCGGCAAAGGCGATCATCGCGCCATTGTCGGTACAAAATTCCAGCGCCGGATAATAGACACGGCAGTCGCGTTTTTGGGCTTCGTGATCCAGTGCCGCGCGCAGCGCGCGGTTGGCGCCTACCCCACCGGCCACCACCAGTTGCTTTTGTCGCGTGTGTTTCAGGGCGGCGAAGGCTTTTTTGACCAGCACTTCGGTCAACGCCGTCTGGAAGGCGAGGGCAACATCGGCGCGAAAAGCGGGGTCTTCGGGATCGGTTGCTTGCCTTACCCTGGTGAGCACGGCGGTTTTCAAACCCGCGAAACTGAAATTGAAATCGCCGGAATGCAACATGGGACGGGGAAAATGGTAAACATCGGGACGTCCGGCTTCCGCCAGTCTGGAAAGCGCCGCGCCACCGGGATAGGGCAAGCCCAGCAGCTTCGCGGTTTTATCAAAGGCTTCCCCGGCGGCGTCGTCCAGGGTTTCTCCCAGCAAGCGGTAGCGCCCCACGCCTTCCACCGCGATCAACTGGGTGTGGCCGCCGGAAACCAGCAAGGCGACAAAGGGAAATTCCGGCGGATCGGATGCCAGCAGCGGCGAGAGCAGATGTCCTTCCAGATGGTGTATGGGGAGTACGGGCTTGTCCAGCGCAGCGGCCAATCCCTCGGCAAAGGCGCAGCCAACCAGAAGCGCGCCCGCAAGGCCAGGCCCCTGGGTGTAGGCAATGGCATCCACGCTGGCGAGCGAGGTTTGGGCGTCGGCGAGGGTTTGGCGCAGAAGCGGCACGACTCTGCGGATGTGGTCGCGCGAGGCGAGTTCCGGCACCACCCCGCCATATTGGGCGTGCAGCGCAATCTGTGAATGCAGGGCGTGCGCGAGCAATCCCCGGCCAGTGTCGTAAAGGGCGACGCCGGTTTCGTCGCAGGAGGATTCCACCCCCAACACGCACAGGGAGGTTCCGGCGGGAAGGAATGAAAAGGTCATGCCTTGTTGCGCCGGTCTTCGACACGTTTGCTTTTGCCCAGACTGCGCGCAATGCCGCCCGGTTCGATCAGCTTGACCACGGGCGAGACGAGCAGGCTCTGGCGCAGACGGGCGGCAACCTGGGCGCGAAAATGGTCGAGACGCTCGAAGGCGTCGGAGAAGGCTTCCGGTTTGAGTTCCACTTCCAGGGTCATGCGATCCAGCCCGGTTTCGTTGTCGAGCACAATGCGGTAATGCGGCGTTGCGCCCTCAATGCCGGAAAGCGCGTCTTCCACCTGACTGGGAAAGATATTGGTGCCGCGCACGATCAGCATGTCGTCGGTGCGGGCGCGGACTTTCGCCATGCGGGCATGGGTGCGGCCACAGGCGCAGGGTTGCGTCGTGACGCGGGTCAGGTCGTGGGTGCGGTAGCGCAGTACCGGGAAAGCTTCCTTGGAAAGCGGCGTCAGCACCAGCTCGCCTTCAGCGCCTTCCGGCAACGCCGCTCCGGTTTCGGGGTCGATGATTTCCCAGAGAAAATGATCCTCGGCGATGTGTTGTTCTTCGCGCGCGGCAAGACATTCGCCCGCAACGCCAGGCCCCATGACTTCCGTCAGACCATAATTGTCGGTACAGGTGATGTGCATCCGGCGCTCGATTTCGCGTTTCATCCCCGGTGTGCAGGGTTCGCCGCCAAAAAGGCCGATGCGCAGGGTGGATTTTGCCCAATCCACGCCTTCCTTCTCGCCCGTTTCGCACAGGTACAGCGCATAGGAGGGCGTGGAAATGAGCACGGTCGCGCCAAAATCCTGAATCATCATCAGATGTCGCTCGGTATTGCCGGAACCGGCGGGCACGATAAGGCAACCCAGCTTTTCGCAGCCGTAGTGCAGGCCGAAACCGCCGGTAAACATGCCGTAGCCGAACGCCATCTGCACCCGGTCGGCGCGGGTGACGCCGGTCATGCGCACCAGCCGCGCGATGCAGTCGCTCCAGACTTCCAGATCCTGCTGGCTATAGCCGACGACAATAGGTTTTCCCGTGGTGCCGGAAGAGGCGTGCAGGCGCACGACTTCCTCCAGCGGCAGGGCAAAAAGGCCATAGGGATAGGTGTCGCGCAGGGTCTGCTTGTCGGTAAAGGGTAAAAGGCGCACATCGTCCAGGGCGCGGATGTCTTCCGGGACAATGTTTTTGGCCTGCATCTGCTCGCGGTACCAGGCGACGCGCCGATAGGCCCAGGTCACCTGTTTTTGCAGGCGTTCCAGTTGCAGGGCGTGAATCTGTTCGCGTGGTGCGGTTTCGATGGCGGGCTGAAAAAAGGGGGGGCTGCCGTGGGCGCTCATGCTGTCGCCTCCGGGACGCTGGCCGCGATCTCGGCCTGGCTGACAAGCTGGACAGGCAGGTGTTGCAGGGCGGCTTCCGCTTGGGCAATGTTGTCGACGTGGAGGGCGATGATGGTGGAAATCAGGGAATAGGCGTAAAGCACGTTGATGCCTGCCCCGGCGATGATGCCCAGTACCCGCGCCAGCTCGCCCGGTTTGTCCGGCAGATGGACGCAGAGCAGTTCGCTCGCGGCAACCGCAAAGCCTGCCTTTTTCAGCACATCGAAGCCCAGTTGCGGCTGATCCAGGACAAAGCGGACGACGCCATAGTCGCCGGTGTCGGCGGCGGAAAAACCGCGCACATTGATCGCGGCGGCCTCAAAGGCTTCCAGCACGCGCTGCAAATGCCCTGGCTGGCTTTGCAGAAAAACACTGATTTGCAGGACGGACATGACGCTCTTCCTTTTTTGTAATTCCGTGACGCGCCGCGTGAAAAAACGCCGCTGCGCGAAAACGCGCATTTTGACTGTTTTTACGGAGAAGGTGAACGGAATCGCGCCTCGAACGGCATTTTATACACACACGAGGCGCGTACAGAAACTCAGTAAGCATTCGTTTTGCGGAGATCGCTGGAGGCAATCCATCGACGCGCCTGCCGGGGATTGATGACCATGACGGGTAATCCCGCGGCGCACAGGGCGAGTACTGCGTCGTGTTCGAGACGGCCTGTGGCTTCCATCACGATGATTTGAAGCGAGACGCCATGCAGGATTTCCACGCACGGCTCGCCTTCCCCGCCGCCGCAGGATTTGCGGATGTCGACGAGTCCGATCAGGGGCGCGCTCATGGCAAATCCCCCTTGAAGCGCAGGGCGCGAAATATCGGGAAGGCAGGGGCTATAATCCAGATTGTCCGTAGCATCCAGATACAGTGGCTTTGGAGAATCCCATGAGAACCATCAGTTCCCGTGAAATGCAAAAGAATTTCGGCAGTGTGGTCGACCGGGTGGCGGCGGGTGAGCGTGTGCGCATCACCCGGCACGGACGCCCCGCTTTTTTGCTGATTCCCGATACCGGCGATGGTGAGGACATCCTGCGCGAGCTTGCCGCGCGGAAGTTGGCCCATATGCTGCAACAGGCGCAGCCCACGCCTGCCGAGTTGCCCGTCCATGCCGGACAAGGCGGACTGGCGGATGGACTCGACGCTCTGAGCAATCAGGCGCTGTACGCGGTGGCGGAACATGACGCCTGACGTCAATATCCTCCTGGCCGCCTCGCGCGGCGACCATCCCCACCATGCCCGCGCTCGCCAGTGGTTGATGGAGCCCATCGCCGCCGCGCGGCAAGACAGTCCGTTGCGGCTGCAACCCCTGGTGCTTGCCAGCTTCCTGTTTGCCTGATTTCCCCCCGCTCATGGATCTGACGACCCCTGCCTTGTTGTTTCCAGCCATTTCGCTTCTGCTTTTGGCTTATACCAAT
>JAISWQ010000022.1 GCA_031271025.1 Zoogloeaceae bacterium
CGGTCTCGGACGTTCCTCGCCGCGCGCCATCGCCCACTGGATCGGCGACATCCGCTCCTTCTTCCCGCAGCAGGTCGTGCAGATCGTGCAAAAGGACGCCTTCGAGCGTCTCGGCCTGAGGCTGAAACGTGGTGAATCCCGGACAGGAACTTCAACGGAGGTCACTGGAGGACAATGGGACGGCTTTCGCCGGCGCAGTAATCATCAAGGAAAGCGTCTATGGTTTCCTCGTCACGCTCCTCTACCGGGATACCGTTGATGGCGGCGCTGAAATGATAGGCGAAAGGCCCTTGCAGGAAGAGCATCCGCATGGCGTCTTTATCGACCAGCTCAAAACCTTCCTGTTGCGGATAGGCCAGCACTGAATAGTGCGCGCTGTTGTAGACCACGTTCATCATGATGCGCTCCTTCACGGTTCGCTGTTGATTGTCCTTCAAATGTATTTTCGGCACGAAACGCCAGGACTTTAGTGTGGCAAAAAATTTCGTGCACATTTCCCAAGCAAGAAAAAGGCCAGCATCCCGCGCGGGATTTCCGGTAGACTTGTGCCCCATGAATGCGTCTGCACATCCTCCCAAAATCAAATTCAAGGGCAGCACTGCGCCGGTCATTGTCATCACCGCGAATACGCTGGATGCCGACGCCTTGCGCCTTGCCGCCGACGAACATTTTGGCGACAAGGGTTTTTTCGATAACGACGTCGGCATCCTGAATCTTGCCGAGATACCGCCGGAAGCCTGCCCTCCCGCCCCAAACTGGCCTGCGATTGCAGCGGCCTTTTCCCGGCATGGTCTCAAATTGATCGGCATTCGGGCGGCGCCCCGGATCTGATCGCCACCGCGCACACGAAGGGACTGGCCTATTTTCCGGAAGAAGCACCGCGGCATACGCATCCTTCCGTGCCAGACCCCGCAGCGGAAATCGAAACTCCGCCTATACCCGCCGCAGCGGAAATTTCTGCCGTCCGAACGGCACAGCCGGAAACTCCGCCTGCGCCTGCAAATGCCCAGATTGCGCGGCAGCCGGTGCGCGGCGGACAGACCCTGTATGCGCGCGGAGGCGATTTTGTCGCGCTGGCGGGCATCAATGCCGGAGCGGGCGTCATGGCCGACGGCAATGTCCATGTTTACGGCCCCTTGCGCGGGGAAGTCATGGCGGGCGCTTCCGGCGACACCAAAGCCTGCATTTTTACCACTTATTTTGCCGCCAAACTGGTGAGCATCGCGGGGCTTTACCGTAATTTCGCGGAAGGCATTCCCGCCGAATTTGCCGGAAAACCCGTGATCGTCCGTCTGGTGGGTGAAAAAATCACGCTGGAGCGTCTGCGCCTGGATTAAAAGCGTCCCAGCATCATTTTCCGCACGCGGTTAGAATCCGTGTTTTGCGTTTTTCTCTGGAGATTCCTGTGACCCGCATCATCGTTGTAACGTCCGGCAAGGGCGGTGTCGGCAAGACCACCACCAGCGCCAGTTTCGCCTCCGGCCTCGCGCTGCGGGGCTTCAAGACCGCCGTCATCGATTTTGACGTGGGGCTGCGCAATCTCGACCTCATCATGGGTTGTGAACGGCGTGTCGTCTATGACCTCGTGAATGTCATCCACGGCGAAGCCACGCTCACGCAGGCACTCATCAAGGACAAGCACTGCGACAAGCTGTTTGTCCTGCCCGCCTCGCAAACCCGCGACAAGGATGCGCTCACGGAAGAAGGCGTGGAGGCCATTCTCGCCAACCTGGTGCACATGGGGTTCGATTATGTGGTCTGCGATTCTCCCGCCGGGATCGAGCACGGTGCGTTGATGGCGCTCGTTTTCGCGGACGAGGCGGTGGTCGTCTCCAACCCGGAAGTCTCCTCGGTGCGCGATTCCGATCGCATCCTGGGCATTCTGCAATCCAAATCCCGCCGCGCCATCCGGGGCGAGGAGCCGGTCAAGGAACATCTCCTCATCACCCGCTACGCGCCCAGGCGCGTGGAGGAAGGCGAGATGCTCTCCTACAAGGATGTGCAGGAAATTCTGCGGATTCCCGTCATCGGCGTGATTCCCGAATCGGAAACCGTGTTGCAGGCTTCCAACCAAGGCACGCCCGCCATTCATCTGGCGGATTCCGAAGTGGCAGAAGCCTATAAGGATGTGGTTGCCCGTTTCCTTGGCGAGGAGGTTCCCCTGCGTTTCGTGGATTACGAAAAACCTGGCATCCTGAAGCGCCTCTTTGGAGGGAAGTGAGTCATGTCCGGACTCTTTGACCGCCTGTTCGGAATCAAACCGAAAAATACCGCGCAAACCGCCAAGGAACGCCTGCTGCTCGTCGTGGCGCACGAACGCGACGAACGGCATGGCAAGCAGATTGACCTGCCCGCCCTGCAAAAGGAACTGCTTGCCGTGATTTCCAGATATGTCGCCATCCAGCCGGAAGACATCAAGGTCAATCTCGACCGGCAGAACGACTATGAAATGCTGAAAGTCGACATCGTCCTGCCGGAAGCCGCCCGCCCAAACCTGGCGCGCTGAATTGTCTCGCGCCCTGGCGCAAATGAATCCCCAGGGAATGACAATAATCCCCCGAAACCTGATACAACGGCAGATGGCAAGATCAACCATTGCTCTGGGGAAGGGAGAGTGACATATTGCGGCAGAAATGCGCAAATTTTGTCTGCATGACAATGAAAAAAACCGTCTGCGGATAACGCATCGTCAGGAGCAAGTGAAGCCACCCACGCGGCGTGCTGCGACGCGGCTTTTTCGAGATGGCTTCTGAACAGTAAAAAGTGGGGTCAATCCAAAGTGGCGGGAATTTCGTCATTGCGAGGCGCTTTGGCAAGAAAGCCATCCAGAAAAACGCATGGGTTGCCACGGGGTTTCTCGTCCCTCGCAATGACGAAAACAGGGGACGCCACCCTTGACCGCCACTTTGGATTGCCCCTGAAAAGTGCCTGACCTTGAAAATTTGCCTGCCGTCCCCATTTCCCCCGCCATCTTCCATCCAAACACAGGAGTTTTCATGAGCGCCGCCAAGGAAACGCTCGGCTTTCAGGCCGAAGTGAAGCAGCTTTTGCAGTTGATGATCCATTCCCTTTACAGCAACAAGGAAATTTTTCTGCGCGAGCTGATTTCCAATGCCTCCGATGCCTGCGACAAGCTGCGCTTCGAGGCGCTCGACAATGCCGCGCTCTATGCGGGCGACGGTGAACTGAACATTCGCGTAGCCTTCGACAAGGAAGCGCGCACGCTCACCGTTTCCGACAACGGCGTTGGCCTTTCCCGCGAGGAAGCCATCGCGCATCTGGGCACCATCGCCAAATCCGGTACGCGGGAATTTTTCAAGGCGCTCACCGGCGACAAGGCCAGGGACGCCCATCTGATCGGCCAGTTTGGCGTTGGTTTTTATGCTTCCTTCATCGTGGCCGACAAGGTGACGGTGCTTTCCCGTCGCGCGGGTCTTGCCGCCGATCAGGCCGTGCGCTGGGAATCCGGCGGTGAAGGCGATTTTTCCGTGGAAAGCGTGGAAAAGGCAACACGCGGCACGGACGTGATCCTGCATCTGCGCGAAGGCGAGGATGAATTTCTTGCCAGTTGGCGGTTGAAATCCATTATTCGCAAATATTCCGATCACATTACCCTGCCGATTCTGATGGCGGGCGAAAAGTGGGATGAGGAAAAGAAGGAACAAGTACCTTCCGGCGAGGATGAAACCGTCAATCAGGCCAATGCCATGTGGGTGCGTCCGAAATCTGAAATCAGCGAGGAACAGTATCAGGAATTCTACAAACACGTTGCGCATGATTTTGAAAATCCATTGGCTTGGGAACACGCGCGGGTCGAAGGCAAACAGGAATATACGCAATTGCTCTACATTCCCGCACGCGCGCCCTTCGATCTCTGGGATCGCAATGCCCGGCACGGGGTCAAGCTCTACGTCAAACGTGTCTTCATCATGGACGACGCGGAAAAGTTGATGCCGCTCTATCTGCGCTTTATCCGCGGCGTTGTGGATTCGGCGGATTTGCCGCTCAATGTTTCGCGCGAGATTTTGCAGGAATCAAAGGATATTGAATCCATCCGCAACGGTTGTACGCGCAAGGTGCTCGCCCTGCTGGAAAAATTGGCGACGAGCGAAGATGCCGCGGAAAAGGAAAAATACGCCACCTTCTGGCGCGAATTCGGCAAGGTCTTGAAAGAAGGCGTGGGCGAGGATTTGACCAACAAGGAAAAAATTGCGGGACTTTTGCGCTTTGCTTCCACCCACGCCGACACGCCGGAAGAAAATGTGACGCTGGCCGATTACATTGCCCGCATGAAGGAAGGGCAGGAAAAAATCTATTACGTCACGGCGGAAACTTTCAAGGCGGCACAAAACAGTCCGCATCTGGAAATCTTCCGCAAAAAGGGCATCGAAGTGCTGTTGCTTTCCGATCGCGTGGATGAATGGGTGGTCAGCCATCTGACCGAATTCGACGGCAAACCCCTGCAATCGGTTGCCAAAGGCGGCCTCGATCTGGGCAAACTGGAAGATGAGGCGGAGAAAAAGGAAACCGAAAAAGCCGCCGACGAATACAGGGATTTACTGGAAAAAGTGAAAAAATCGCTGGGCGAGCGGGTGAAGGATGTGCGCGTTACCCTGCGCCTGACCGATTCGCCTTCCTGCCTTGTGGCCGAGGATTTCGACATGTCCGCCAATCTCGCCCGCATGTTGAAAGCCGCCGGTCAAAACGCGCCGGAAGCGAAGCCGATTCTGGAAATCAATCCGCACCATCCCGCGGTTGTGCGTCTCAAAACCGAGGAAACCCGCTTTGACGACTGGGCGGCGTTGCTCTTTGAACAAGCCGAGCTTGCCGAGGGCGGGCAACTGGAAGATCCGGCAGGTTTTGTCAAACGCATCAATGATTTGATGCTGGCGCTCTCCGACAACAAATAACCTCCGTTATTTACCGCTGGCAGCCCGGACATTGCAAAAATGTCCGGGCTGTCTTGTTTGCGCCTTTTCAGAAGCTGTTCACGGTTTTCCACAGATACGCAAGAGAAACAAAGCAGAAATCCCGTGCCAGGCACGGGATTCCTGCGCGTTGGAAAAACCGCGCGGCCGCCGCGGCAGCACGGCAAAGCTGCTTGTTCCGCTTACTTGAACGGCGTCGGACGCGGAGTCGCGTCGGCGGAAGGCGGCAGGATGGGGAGGAGGAAACTCGGCTGATCGCCTGTCAGCGTTTTCAGGAACGCCACCACCTTGGCGTTTTCCACCTTGGTGAACGTCTTGCCCAACTGGATGCGCCCCATGGTATCCACCGCTTCAGGCAGGGTATTCGCCGCGCCATCGTGGAAGTAGGGATAGGTGAGTTCCACGTTGCGCAGGGTTGGCACCTTGAAGTTGAAGCGGTCGGCATCCTTGCCGGTCACAGCCGCGCGGCCTTCGGCGGGATTGTTCGTCTTGTACGCTTCCACCAGGCCCAGCTTCTGGAAGGAGTTGCCGCCGACGGCCTCGCCGTTGTGGCAAGCGACACAGCCGCTCTCCTTGAAGATTTGATAGCCTGCGGCTTCATCCGCCGTGAGCGCCGCCTTGTCGCCGGAAAGCCATTTGTCGAAGCGCGAATTGGGCGTGACCAGCGTCTTTTCAAACTCGGCGATGGCTTGTGTAATGCCGTCGATATTCACGTCCGGCTTGCCGAACACCGCCTTGAATTCATTGACATAGCCGGGAATGGAGGCCACAACGCCTACCGCCAGATCGTGCGTAAAACCCATTTCACCGGGATTGGCGATGGGGCCGCCCGCCTGTGCCTTCAGATCCGCCGCGCGCCCGTCCCAGAACTGCGCCACGTTGAGGCTGGAATTGAGTACCGTGGGCGCGTTGATCGGGCCTTGCTGCCATTTGTCCCCCACCGAGGTCGGTATATTGTCCGTGCCGCCCAGGGAAAGGTTATGACAGGAATTGCAGGAAATGAAACCGGACTTGGAAAGGCGTGGGTCGAAATACAGCTTTTTCCCCAGTTCCGCCAGACCCGCATTGATGCCAACCGGCGCCTTGATCACCGAAATCGGTTCTTCCGCATTTGCCTGGAAGTTCCCCAGGAAACCCAGCGCCAGCGAAAGGGTCAGGGCAATTGTTTTTTTCTTCATGATGCTTCTCCGTGATTGAGGTTATTAGGAACCATCATTCTAGCTTTCCATTCGGCATGTCATTTAATCTCAATCAAGAATCAGACGCTTGGCAACCGGGTTTCCAGCAGTACCCATATGCCCAGCGCGGCAAAAATCAAGGCGGCAATCCGGTGCATGAGCGTGGGCGAAAACCGGGCCGCGATCTGTTCCCCCATGAAAACGGCGGGCGTGTTGACAAGCATCATGCCCAGCGTCGTGCCCATCACCACAGGCCACAGGCTGGAAGCGCGCGCCGCCAGCGCCACGGTGGCCACCTGGGTTTTGTCGCCCATTTCCGCAAGAAAAAAAACGATCGCGGTCGCGCCAAAAACACCGAAGCGCACGGTCGATTGCGCCGTTTCCGTATCCAGTTTGTCCGGGATCAGCATCCAGCACGCCATCGCCAGGAAGGAAAGCCCCAGAATCCAGCGCAGCGCATCGGGCGTCAGCAGCGCCGTCAGGGATTGTCCCACCGCCGCCGCGAACAAATGGTTCACCAGCGTCGCCACGAGAATGCCCCAGAGAATCGGCCAGGGACGCCTGAAACGCGCCGCCAGCATGAACGCCAGCAACTGGGTTTTGTCCCCGATTTCCGCAAGCGCGACAATGCCGGTCGCCAGGAGAAACATTTCCATTTACTTTCTCCGCAACCAGTAGGAAAACACCCCCTCCACCGTTTCCTGCCGCAGCAGGATATTCCCGGTCTGCCGGGCAAAGGCGTCAAAATCCCGCACCGAGCCGGGGTCGGTCGCCCGCACGTACAAAACTTGCCCGCTGGAAAGTTTTGCCAGTTCCCGCTTGGTCCGCAAAATCGGCAGCGGACAATTGAGGCCGGTCACATCCAGTTCCTGATCAAAATCCATTATTTTCCTTCGTCACAACAAAATCGTGCATGGCAAAGCGGCGTGCTTCGAGAAATGGCTTCCACACGCCCAGCCCCGTTTCATGGCAAGGCCAGCGGCTTTTCTTCCATTTTTTGCCGTTTCAACTGGCGCAGGCGCGCGTCGATGGCCGACTGTACGTAAAAATCGCCGCCCGGCGATTTCTGCGCGCGTTCCAGTTGTTCAATGGCCGCATCCAGCGCGCCTTCCCGTGCGTAAGCCTCGGCGAGCGCTTGGTGCTGTTGCGCCATTTCCCCCTGCGCCGCGTGAAAACGCGCTTTCAGGCGATAAAACCGCGCATCCGGCGCGTTGCGCAGACGCGCATCCAGAAACGCCAGACCCTCTTTGAATCTGCCTGCCGCAAGGAGCGCCTCGGCATAACCGCTGGTCAACGCCAATGCCGCCGGGTAGCGGCTGATGGCCTCCCTGTAGCGGGCAAGTCCACCAGCGACATCGCCCTGCCTGAGACGCGCCTCGATCTCCAGACGCTCGATCAGCGCGGATGCGCCACCGGCGGCGCGGGCGTCCGCCAGTGCCTTTTCCATGCCGCGCCCATCCTTCTGCCGCTCCAGCGCGACGGCAAGGCCATAGTGCGTCGCGGCCAGACTCGCGTAACGCTTGTCCACCAGCGCGGCGCGAAAACGGGCAACCGCTTCGGCGGGTACGCCTTCCTGCGCTTGCAGACGGGCGCGTACCAGATGGAAATCCAGGGAATCCGCCACTTGCCGATAGGGCACGTCCTGCTCACGGTTCTGCATGTCGGAAATGCGCTCGGTACTCAACGGGTGGGTGCGCAAATAGACCGGCGCATTGTTTTCGTAGGCGCGCGTGGCTTTTTGCAGACGCTCGAAAAAGGCGGCCATGCCGCGTGGATCGAAACCCGCCTTGACCAGCATCTGGAACCCGGAACGGTCGGCTTCGCGCTCAAAGTCGCGGCTGAAGTTGAGTTGCGCCTGTATCGTACCCGCCGTACCGGTCGCCATCGCCGCTTCGGCCAGATTCGCGTTGGAATGTGCCGCCAGAAGCGCCAGCGCCATCACCAGCATGTTGGCGACAGAAACCTGTTTCTGCTTTTCCAGCCCGCGCGCCAGGTGACGCTGGGTGACATGGGAAATTTCATGCGCCAGCACGCCAGCGAGTTCCGATTCGCTCTGCGCGTTCAGAATGAGGCCGGTATGTACCCCAATATAGCCGCCAAACATGGCAAAGGCATTGATGGTGGCATCTTTCAGCACAAAAAAGTGGAGGTTCCCCGCATCCGGTGTGACCGCCGCAAGCCTGCCGCCCAGACGATTCAGGTAATCCTCGATTTCCGGGTCATCCAGATAGCTCGGCTCGATTTGCCGAATCTGGTTCATGATGTCCTGCCCAATGCGCTTTTCCAGGTTCCAGGGCAAGCCCACGCTCGCGGACGCGCCCAGTTCAGGCAAATCCGCTTCACCTGCCGCCAGCGCATCGAAAAACGGGGCGCAGGCGCAACTCGCGGAAAGCAAAAAGGCAAAACAAAAACGGACACTTGGCATGATGCGAAACATGGCGTTCGTCTCCCCCAAAACGACGGGTTTTCCAGAACAGCAAAAATCAGCGACAACCCTTCAGGGCTGTCGGTCAAACGCCATTGGGAAGGGGTTTCTTTCCCCTCCCCAATGGCTACGGTCGAAACCCCGGCCTTCAGGCCGGGGTTCCAACCTTCGCACCGATTCTTCCGGGCGGGGTTTCAAACCGAAGTTGGTTTTACGATGAAAAAACCCGATAAAAAAACCCGGCCTCACGGACGGGTCTTCTTTTTCCAAACCGGAAAAATCAGCGGAAAATCAGGCGGCGCGTTGAATGTTCGAGGCCTGCTTGCCTTTCGGCCCTTGCGTGACATCGAAAGAAACCTTCTCGCCTTCTTTCAGCGTCTTGAAGCCATTCATCGTGATGGCGGAGAAATGCGCGAAGAGATCTTCGCTGCCATCATCGGGAGTAATAAAGCCGAAACCTTTGGAATCGTTGAACCACTTGACAGTACCAGTTGCCATAATGCTGCATCCTGCAAAAAAAAATGAAAAAGGGCTTGTGCCCCACTGCTGTTTTGATCCCGGCGACCGGCCATACGGCGTACGATACGCCCTGAATCCAAACGAGTTGTCTTTTTACGCGAGCCTGACACCGGCGTCAAGCATTTTTCGCGCAGGTTTCCGGAAAAATGCTTTTCCCTGTTGCGCAGCTTTGCCGAGTATATGAAAATCGCTCCATGACGACAAACCCGAACAGGCTTCCCGATTCCGGCAGCGATCTCGATCTGCTTGCAGAAGAAATCGACCTCAAGCCGCCGTCCCTCTATCGCGTGTTGCTCCTCAACGATGACTACACGCCGATGGATTTTGTCGTGCGGGTGTTGCAACGTTTCTTTGCGATGGATCGGGAGACTGCCACCCGCATCATGCTGAACGTGCATTATCAGGGCAGCGGTCTCTGTGGCGTGTTTCCGCGCGACATCGCCGCCACCCGCGTTGATCAGGTACATGCCTTTGCCCGGCAAAACCAGCATCCGCTTGCCTGCCACATGGAAGAAAACACATGATCGCCCAGGAACTGGAAATCAGTCTGCACCTCCTCTTCGTCGAGGCGCGACAAAAGCGGCACGAGTTCGTGACCGTCGAACACCTGTTGCTCGCATTGCTTGACAACCCCACCGCCGCCGATACCCTGCGTGCCTGCGGCGCGGATATGACGCGCCTGCGCGGAGAACTCCACAGTTACCTCGCCGAACACGCGCCGATCGCAAAAGTCGAGGGAGAAACCGAAACCCAGCCGACCCAGGGGTTCAAGCGCGTCATCCAGCGCGCCATGCTGCATGCGCAGTCGGCGGGCAAGAAGGAAGTCAATGGCGCGAACGTGCTGGTTGCCCTCTTGAGCGAAAAGGATTCACACGCCGTCTATTTTCTGTATCAACAAGGTATCAACCGGCTGGTGGTGGTGGATTACCTTTCACACGGCATCCGCCGCGAGGCAGGCGCGGAACC
Source organism: Zoogloeaceae bacterium (assembly GCA_031271025.1). Lineage (GTDB taxonomy): Bacteria > Pseudomonadota > Gammaproteobacteria > Burkholderiales > Rhodocyclaceae > Azovibrio. The sequence goes on from JAISWQ010000022.1 coordinate 10,017, forward strand.
GGCAAACGTGGAACGCTCTCCTGAAACCGCCACGCCCAACCTCACCAAACCGGATGCGCTGGCGCAATTCACGCTCAACCTGAACGCCCTCGCCAGGGAAGGCAGGATAGATCCCCTGATTGGGCGCGAGCAGGAACTGGAGCGTCTGGTGCAAACCCTTTGCCGCCGCCGCAAGAACAACCCGCTTCTGGTGGGCGAGGCCGGGGTGGGGAAGACGGCCATCGCCGAGGGTCTGGCGCGGCGCGTAGTGGATGGAGAAGTGCCGGAAATCCTGCGGGACGCCACCGTTTACGCGCTCGACATGGGCGCGCTGCTCGCGGGCGCAAAATATCGCGGTGACTTTGAACAGCGCCTGAAAGCGGTGCTGAAACAGTTGAAGGAAACAACCGGCACGGTGCTTTTCATCGACGAAATTCACACCCTGATTGGCGCGGGCGCGGCTTCCGGCGGCACGCTGGATGCTTCCAATCTCCTGAAACCCGCCCTCTCTTCCGGGCAACTGCGTTGCATCGGCGCGACAACCTATAGCGAATTCCGGGGGATTTTCGAGAAGGATCACGCGCTTTCCCGCCGTTTCCAGAAAATCGACGTGCCGGAGCCTTCGGAGGCGGAAACCCTTGCCATCCTGAAAGGACTGAAAACGCATTTCGAGACGCACCACTGCATCAAATATTCAGCGGCGGCGCTTCTCTCCGCGGTGGAGCTTTCCGCCCGCTACATCACCGACCGGCATCTGCCGGACAAGGCCATCGACGTGATCGACGAAGCCGGAGCCGCCCAGCGCGTGCTGCCCAGATCGCGGCAAAAAAAGCTGATTGGCAAGCCGGAAATCGAGGAAATCGTCGCCAAAATCGCCCGCATTCCCTCACAGCGTCTTACCGCCGACGACAGGAGCGCCCTGAAAAATCTGGAGCGCGATCTGAAAACCGTTGTTTTCGGGCAGGATACCGCCATTGCGACCCTCGCGCGCGCCATCAAGATGTCCCGCTCCGGTCTGGGGCATCCCGAACATCCGATCGGGGCTTATCTTTTTTCCGGTCCCACCGGCGTTGGCAAAACAGAAGTTGCGCGCCAGCTTGCCTTTCATCTGGGCATCGAGATGCTGCGCTTCGACATGAGCGAATACATGGAGCGGCATGCGGTTTCCCGCCTCATTGGTGCGCCTCCGGGCTATGTCGGTTTTGAACAGGGCGGGCTGCTGACCGAGGGCGTCACGCAGAAACCGCATTGCGTGCTGCTGCTCGACGAAATCGAAAAGGCGCACCCGGACGTTTTCAACATTCTCCTTCAGGTGATGGATCATGGTGCCCTCACCGACACCAACGGGCGCAAGGCCGATTTTCGCAACGTCATCATCATCATGACCACCAATGCGGGCGCGGCGGATTTGCAGAAAGCCGCAATGGGCTTTTTGCAGGCCGGAGCGCAGGCCGGAGATGAAATGGTGGAGATCAAGCGCCTTTTCACCCCTGAATTCCGCAACCGTCTGGACGCGATCGTCTCTTTTCGGTCTCTGGATCGGGCCGTCATCCTCCGCGTGGTTGACAAGTTCCTCATGCAACTGGAAGCGCAACTGCATGAAAAGAAAGTGGAAATTCACTTCACCGAGGCATTGAAGACCCTGCTTGCGGACAAGGGCTTCGATCCGCTGATGGGCGCGCGCCCAATGGCGCGTCTCATTCAGGACGCCATCCGCGCCGCACTGGCCGACGAACTGCTCTTTGGTCGTCTGGCGGATGGCGGCGAGGTCACGGTCGATGTCGACGCCAGGGGTGAAGTCTGCCTGGTTTTTGCGGAAAAACCCGAGACCTTCATGGTCTGATCCCCGGCGCGAATCAATTCAAGGTTGCTCCTCTATTTACGTGGCGCAAGCGAGGGAATGTGTGCCACGTCGCACTGCGCCTCGCTTGTGACGAGACAGTGCGGGCAGGCTCCATTCCTCGCCCCGGCAATGGCTCCAGACTCTGCCTTCTGGGCGGCAATACGCAACCCGTTTTCATATCTTGAATTGCGCCAGGGTGGAAGCGACAGAATCCGACAACTGATGAAGACGCTGTGCGCCGCTGGCGGTTTCCTCGGCGGCGGCGCTGTTTTCGTCGGTCATCTGGGCGATGGATTCCACATGTTTGGCGATATCCTGGCTCGCCTGGCTCTGTTCCTGCAGGGCATTGGAAATTTCCGTCACTGCACTGGAAACCTTGTTCGCCTCCTCGCGGATTTCCACCATGCGCTCGCCCGCGTCCTGCGCCAGCGCCTTGCCGGATTCGACCTGTTGCACGA
>JAISWQ010000124.1 GCA_031271025.1 Zoogloeaceae bacterium
ATTACCGTCCCTTCCCGGTTCTCCACCAGATCCAGTAGCCGCTCCACCCTTGCCTTCAACTCCGGCTGTGCTTCCAGCCGCCTTTGCAGCTCTTCTCCTGCTTCATGCCCTTTCATTTCCTTCTCCTTCCTCAATTTTGGAACCTTCTCAAAAGCAATTTCCGTTCCGCATCACGATCGATCCCGCTCGATCCCAGATCCCTCCACTTTTAATCACACCCCATTTCGACAACGGGTTTGGCGCTGTGTTTTTTCTGCTGTATGCTTCTGGTTGTCATGCCACATGAGACAGAGTGGCGCTCCCTCAGGTTGTTTTTCCCGCGCTTCCCATGTCGACTTCCCCCCAGCGTTCCCCGGATTCCCCACCTGCCCACCTGGACGTGCTCTACGCCTGGGTGCTTTCTCTGCGATTGAAGACGCTGCCGCTGGCCTGCTGTGGCATTGTGCTGGGCGCTTCGCTGGCGGCGGTTTCCGCAGAGGCCGTCTGGCGTTGGGAAACCGCGCTGGCGGCGCTGAGTACGGCCTTGCTGCTGCAAATCGTCGCCAATCTGGCCAACGATTACGGCGATTACGTAAAAGCTGCCGATACGCCGGAGCGTCTGGGCCCCCGGCGCGGGATGCAGCTGGGCTTGATTCGTCCTGAGCAGATGCGCAGCGCCATCGTCTGGGCCAGTGCTCTGGCGGTACTTTCCGGTCTTGTGCTGATGCGGCTTTCCTGTCATTCACTGGTGGAGGTTTCGGTGTTTCTGGGGTTGGGACTGTTTTCCCTCATTGCGGCCATTACCTATACCGTTGGACGACATGCTTATGGCTATCATGGTCTGGGCGATCTTTCCGTGCTGGTGTTCTTTGGCTGGGTTTCGGTGACGGGCAGTTTTTATCTGCTGGCGGAAGGCTTTGAGCCGCGTGTGCTCGTGCCTGCAACGGCCTGTGGTCTTCTGAGCGTGCTGGTGCTGAACATCAATAATCTGCGCGATCTGGAAGAGGATAAAAAGCATGGCAAGATCACGCTGGCGGTGCGTCTGGGGGCACGCGGGGCGCGCTTTTACCACGCGGCGCTCTTGCTGATGGCGCTGGCGGGTCTGGCGCTTTCCGCTTGGTTGTGGATGCCCGTGCGTCCTTGGGTCTGGCTCTGGCTTCTGGCCGTACCGGTCGCTTTTCGTCACCTGTACGCCACGCTTGCCTTTACCGAGGCGCAGGATTTACGCGCGGGGCTGGCTACCGCCGTGCGTATCAATCTGCTCGCGCTGGGTGGGTTTTCGTTGGGACTCTGGGCGCGTTTCGCCTGAAGAAGCGGAACGTTCAGGTGTCGGCCTTCTCGAAGCTGGCCGGGTCTTCGATGGGTTCCAGATGGGTGAGGACATGGGCGCGGGGCAGACGTTCCCGGATGTCGGCCTCGATTCTTTCAACTTCATCGTGTCCCTGTTGCACGCTCCAGCGGCCAGGGACGAGCACATGTACGGAAATGAAGGCGCGTGACCCGGCCTGGCGGGTGAGCAGGGCGTGAAAATCCATACCCTTGGCGCGGTAGGGCGCAAACACGGCTTCGATGGCGGCCTGGCTTTCCGGCGGCAGGGACGTGTCCATGAGACCGGAGATGGAACGCCAGCAGAGGGCGCCGCCGGTTTTCAGGATATACATGGCCAGCGCCAGGGCGATTGCCGGGTCCATCCACAGCCAGTGGGTGAAGTGGGTGAGCGCCAGTCCGGCGACGATGCCTGCCGAGGTGAGCACATCGCTCATCAGATGATGTCCGTCCGCTTCCAGGGTGATCGACTGGTGGCGGCGTCCGGCGGCAAGCAGGATGCGGGCGACAACGAGGTTGATGAGCGTGGCGGCGAGAGAAGCCGCGAGACCCAGCCCCAATGCTTCCAGCGGGCGCGGCGCGAAGATGCGTTCAAGGGCGGCCAGCGCAATGCCCAGGGCGGCAACAAGAATCAGCAACCCCTCGAAACCGCTGGCGAAATACTCCGCCTTGCCATGTCCATAGGCGTGTTCGGCATCCGCCGGTTGCTGCGCGACATGCAGCATCCAGAGCGCCATGACGGCTCCGGCCAGATTGACGAGCGATTCCAGCGCGTCCGAAAGCAGGCCGACAGAGCCGGTGGCCTGCCAGGCCCAGGTTTTGAGCAGAATGGCGACAATGGCGGCGGCAATGGAAAGCCAGGCGTAGGGTTTGAGATTGGGGGACATGGCGCTGCGGTTCAAAGCGTTTGGGAGGCCGCAAAATGTTGCATGAGCGGCCCCAACAGCGTTTCGCGCCAGTGCTGGAAACGCGGGTCGGAGAGGGCGTCGGCGGGGTTGGGGAAACGGTCGCGCAGGGCGAGCCGCCAACTGCGATCCTGTCCTTCGCCGTGCGCGGCGTCCCAGACGTCGCGCGCCGCGCGCGCCTTGTCTTCCTGCATCCAGACCCAGGCGGTTTCGGGGTAAAAAGCCAGGGGCGCGCTTTGTCCTTCGCGCCAGGCGGCGAACCAGTCATCCAGATAACGCTGCGCCTGTTCCGCTGGCAGGGGCTGGAGATCAAAACGCAGATCGCGGGCAAAATGGGTGGTGACGGCTTCCGGGTAATGAGGGCTGGCATGTAGAAACAGATGTTCCAGCCAGGCCGCAATCGCATCGCGCGCTCTGGCGCGCGCGTAGCGGTAACGCAGGAGGCCGCCGGGCGTCAGGTTGCGGATTTGCGCAAAGCTTGTGCCCGCTTGCAGCGTCAGGTGAAATTCCAGTGTTTCCGGGAGGCGTTTGGCCAGATGCGGACGCAGGGCGCGGACGTAGCCGAGGAAATGGACAAGTTCCGCATCCAGCAGCGCGACGCCGGGTTGCCCTGAAGGCCAGTCCGGCATGGCGCGGGCGATTTCCCGCAGGGCGGCAGGTTCGTCGCCCGCAAGCGCGTGGGGCAAGAGGCGCTCGCCCAACTGCCAGCGCGTGAGGCCATTGCTGATGAATGGCTCCTCGTCTTCCGGCATTCCCTCCGCTTCCGCAAGCAGAATGCCCAGATTCTGGAGCAGCGCCCTGGCGGGATGGCGGAAAAAGGTTTGCAGTTCGGCCAGCGCGGGCAGCGACGTGGTTTTATCCGGCAAGGGCGCGGCAAAAAAGGGCGGGGGCGGTTGAGCCTGTGCCTGCTGACGCAGCGCGAGCGCATAGTCGGCACGATAGCTGACCAGGCGGGAATCGCTTTTGTCGGCTTCAGAAAAATAGGCGGGGGAAAAGGCTTGCAGCGGATGCGTCACCGTCAGCCGTTCTGGCGCGGTGTCCGTGGCGCGGCAGAGAAATTCCCGCAGTTCGGCAAGAAGCAACGAGGGAGGCAGGGGCGCGTCGTCGCGCTGGCTTTTGCCGGTATAACTCAGATAAAGGCCGTCGCGGGCGGCGAGGATGAAATCCAGAAAAAGATTGCGCGCGTCGTCGCGGCGCTGGCGGTCGCCGGGTCGGGTTTCCAACGCCGTCAGGTCGAATTCCAGCGTGCGCGGAGGCTTGGGGAAAATGCCGTCGCCCAGATCCAGCAGACAAATCAGGCGGTAGGGCAAATGGCGCAGACTGGAGAGCGGCGCAAAGGTGATGCCGCCGCCCGGAATACCGCCGTGTGGCGTTTCTTGCAGGGCGGTTTCCAGCGCGGCGCGGGCGACTTCCTGCGGATGGCGCGTGTCGGGATCGGCTTCCGTCATGGCGGCGGTGAGTGCCGCCAGTTTTTCGCGGACGAGGCGCAGGGCATCGGCGTCCGCCGGGGCGAGGTCGTTTTCCGGCGGCAGCCAGTCGCCAAGGAGATCGAGCCAGAGCGCCTGCCAGTCACGCGCCGCGCGGGGATGCGCCAGTGTCGCAACCAGGGTTTCCAGCCGTTCCAGCACTCGCCAGAACACGCCCAGTAGGCTGGCTTCCGCGCCGGAAAAAGCGCCCGCCGGGAGTTGTCCCTGAAACGGCGGGCCATCCGGGGATTGCGCGTAACCCAGCATCAGGCGGGCGAAGGCGTCACGCCAGGTGTGGCGTTCCATTGCGGGCAGATCGGCGGCGGCGCGGCTGGCGGCATCCAGTCCCCAGCGCGCTCCGGCTTCTTCCAGTGCGGACTGAAGACGGTCAAGTTCAGCCTCGGAAAGCGCCAGCGCCGCCAGTGCCAGCGGTTCCTGGAGGAAGGCGAACAACGCGCTTGCGCTCAGGCGGGCGGGCGGCGCGGCGAGATCCATGAGCGCCAGCAGCAGACGCGCGACGGGATTTTCCCGCGCCGCGCGCCGCCCCGTGAGGGTATAGGGTTGCCCGCTGTCGCCGAATACGGCGTCGATCAGCGGCGCGGCGGCATCGATGTCAGGCAGCGCGACCAGCACCGCGCCGGGGGTGAGCGCCGGATCGGCCTCGAAGCGGGCGCGTAACTGGTCTCTCAGGATTTCCAGTTGCCGGAAAAGCGAATGGGCGACGTGGATTTCCACGCTGCGATCTTCCGCCGCCAGCGGCCACGCGCCTGCTGCGGGCGGTTCGAGTTCCAGCAGGCTGCGCTGGAAACGAGCCAGCAGACAATCTGCCTGCGGCGGCAGGAAGGCTTCGTGTGTGACCAGCGATTCGGGATCGGCTTCCAGGATCATGCCCAGAAGGCTTTGCGTCTGGCGTCCCCAGTCGGCGAGCAGGGGATAGTGATTGTCCAGGTAAAGGGCGCGTCCGGCTTTTTCCTGGCGATCCTGCTGTTTTTGGGTGACCAGCTCGTGCCAGTAGCCGCCGCAGGGATTGACCAGATAGAGATGCAGATCCATCCAGCGGGCAAGGCGGACGAGGATTTGCAGATAGAGGGGAGGCAGAGAGGAAAGGGCAAAGAGGTGCGCCGTCTGCGGCAGGGCGGCATGTGCCGCGCCCGCGTTGCCCAGTGCTTCCATGGCCTCGAAAAACACGTCGGCAGGATGGCGCGGCAGGGTGGCAAGACTTTCCGCGAAATGCTGCCAGAGCGCCATTTGCCACTGTTCGTCGGCGTGGTTTTCCGCGCTGGCGTGCGGCGGCAGGGCGGTTTTTCCCATGCGCCAGCGGGCAAGCCAGTCAGGACGATAGGTGAGATAGGTCTCGAAGAGGATGGCGATCTGTTGCGCCAGTTCCAGTTTCATTACCGGGTCGGCGGCTTCCAGGTAGCGGGCAAGGCGGGGATGGCGGGAAAAATCTTCCTGGTTTGTCAACTGCTTCAGCAGCCGCCAGACCGCATGTTCCGGCGCGAAGGGCGAGGCGCGGCGCACGTCGGGCACAAGCTGGCCAATGCAGCGCCACAGCCAGGTGGCGAGAAAGGAAAATTCCTGACCACAGGCGATGCCAAAGGTCTGCGCCAGCGCGCGTTGCAGATCGTGCTGGACAGCGGCGCTGGGAACGATGATTTCCTGCCGCGCGAAGGGATCGGCAGGCGGCTCCGCCAAGCCTTCCAGCAATCGGGCGCGCAGGATTTCGTAACGGTTGGAAGTGTGCAGATGCAGCACGGATCAGACCTGTTGCGCGGAGCTTGCCTGAAGCGCCGCTGCCAGCGTCCACTGGAATTTTTCCATTTTCAGCAGATGTTGGCGCAGGCGTTTTTCCGCCGTTTCCAGTTCGCTGATGCGTTCGCTCAGTGAGCCATCCGCTTCCAGTACGCGCCGGATATTCTCCATGCGACGTTCCAGATGGGATTCTTTTTCCACGATCTGACCCTCGAGCGGAGCGAGGATTTTCTTCAACCAGACCTCGGCATCGCGCAGGGCGCGTACAAAGAGTTTTTGCGTCTGCTGCACGGCCTCGCCGAAGAATTTTTGGGTGATCGTGTGTCTTTCCTGGGTGAGGAGGCTGGCGATGGTGTTGAGATTGGTATCGCACCAGTCTTCCAGCCGTTGCAGTTCGTGGTTGTAGCGGCTCAGGGCGAAGGGCGGAATTTGCGGCAGGCGCGCGCCATATTCCTTGACCATGTGCCGATAGGCGACCTCCATCATGGCGTGGATTTCGGCCAGCAGACTGTCGCCCTGGACGAGGTTTTCCCGCGCGGAGCTGAAAAAGGTGCGGATGGCGCCGGAAAGCTGGCGGGAAAAGGCCACTTTGCCCATTGTTTTTTTCGTGGCGCGAATGAGGACTTCCAGCGCGGCGCTACCCAGGCGGTATTGCAGTTGCCCGGAAAGGCGGGCGAGCACGCTGCGGGCGGCGCGGTAGCCTTCCAGTCCCGCCTTGAAGCTCTCCTGTTCCTGGCGTGCCTTGTTCATCGAAAACTCCAGAATGGCGCGGTTTTTGCCGTTCAGGCGCTGGAGTTCCTCCATTTGCGTGGAGAGATGATCCAGCCGGGATTCGATCAGGTTCAGGGTCTGGGCATAAACGTGGTCGAAATTTTCGGCCACATCGTGCCGGATGATGTCCTGCTTGGCGGGAATGAGTTTTTCGGAGAGTTCGGCTTCCAGTTCCGCGAGACGGCTGCGGGCGAGCAGGGGCGCGTCGCCGTGGATTTTTGCGAGCAATCCCTTCTGGGCGGAAACCGGGAAGATCTGTGTGGGGGAAAGTCCCAGCACCTCGGCGCAGGTCTGTTGTTGCTTTTCGATTTCCGCTTCCAGATCGGCTTCGCTTTTGAGCGGGTCCCAGAGACTGTCGATCTTGTTGAGCACCACGATGCGGCTTTGCCGGTTCTGGTGCGGATCGAGATGTGCCTGCCAGATGGCGAGATCGGATTGGGTGACGCCCGCGTCCGCCGCGAGCAGGAAGAGGATGGCGTGGGCGCGGGGGAGAAGGGAGAGCGTGAGTTCCGGTTCGGCGCCGATGGCGTTGAGGCCAGGCGTATCGAGAATGACCAGACCTTCCTTCAGGAGGGGATGCGGGAAATTGATGAGCGCGTGCCGCCAGCGGGGGATTTCCACCTTGCCGTCTTCGTCGCGGCGCGCGGCGGAATCAGCGGTACTGCCGGAAAATCCCAGACGCAGGCTTTCTTCCGGCGCAACGCGGATGGTTTCGCTCACCTGGCGCAGGGCGGTCTGCATGGCGCTGGCTGAATCCATCTGCAAGGGTGTGCGCGTCCAGGCTTCCGGCAGACGCCGGTATTCGCCCAGGGTTTTGCCGGAAATCCGGGTTTCACTGGGCAGGAGGGCGATAGCGGACGGCTGATCCGGGTTGTAGCGGAGTTCGGTGGGACACATGGTGGTGCGTCCCACCGAGGAGGGCAGGATACGGCAGCCGTAATCCGGGAAAAAAATGCTGTTGATGAGTTCCGACTTGCCGCGCGAGAACTCGGCGACAAAGGCAATGTGCAGGTGATCCGTATAGAGACGCTCGCGCAGGGGCCGCAGCCGCGCCCGCGCTTCTTCGGCATTCAGATCTTCCTGTACCAGCCAATGTTGAAAAACCGTGATGACCTTGCGTACATGTGTACGCCACTGGCTGTAAGTGGCGAAATGTTGAACCAGCGACACGAAGCATCCTTGGGTGAAATCAAAGGTAGACGGCAATCTAACACAATGTAGGGAAGGGAGCACATGACAGGCGTGGCTGTGCAGGGCAATCACTCTACCACCCTCCATTTTCTGGCATGTTTTATGCTTCGATCGTAAAACCAACTCCGGTTTGAAACCCCGACCGTAGCCATTGGGGAGGGGAGAGAAACCCCTTCCCAATGGCGTTTGACCGACAGCCCTGAAGGGCTGTCGCTGATTTTTGCTGCCCGTGGAACGAACCGGCAAGCCAAGACCCGCTTCGCGCCCCGGCAAGCGGCAGTGGCGCGGCAAGTAGTCAATGCCGGGGACGCCCTTCGGACTGGAGTTGCAAAAGATCGGCTTGGGACAGGCCAGTCGCTTGCATGATATCCCCCAACGGTATACCCAGCTTCAAAAGGTTCCGGGCAATGGCCCGCTGCGCTGCGCTCTCGCCTTCCCTCAGACCTTCCTCTCGTCCTCTCTGCTCTGCTCCTTCCTCCCGCGAAGCAATATCCCACTCCAACTTCTCCCTTGAGATCGCCAACTCCCGCAGCCGTTCGTCCTGTGAGAGCGTTTTCAGTT
>JAISWQ010000014.1 GCA_031271025.1 Zoogloeaceae bacterium
ACAGCGCCCTGAACGAACTCGCCAGGGCCGGTTTCGACCCGCTTTTCGGCGCAAGACCCTTGAAACGCGCCATCCAGCAACAGATCGAAAATCCGCTTGCCAAGGCGATTCTGGAAGGCAGATTTGCTCCTGGGGATGTGATCGTGGTGACGTGGAAGGGGGGAGAGATGGTGTTTGGGAAGGGGTGAGGGAAAAGCGGCAGGGATTCAAGGTCTGTTCATCGTAAAACCAACTGTTTCTTCCCTCCCTTTCCACCCGGCTTGCAAAAAATTTCGTTTTTTCCTCTTTGCCTTCACTTCCCATGCCTGATTTTTCTGCCGCTGCGCTGCAATACAAGATAGACCACAAAACCAAGCCCATTGGTGCGCTGGGCGCGCTGGAGGCACTGGCCTTGCAGGCGGGGCTGCTGCAAAACACCCTGACGCCCGCGCTGCGCGCGCCGCATCTGTTGGTGTTCGCGGGCGATCACGGCGCGGCGCAGGCGGGGATTTCCGCCTATCCGCAGGAAGTCACGGCGCAGATGGTGGCCAACTATCTGGCGGGCGGCGCGGCCATCAATGTGTTTTGCCGCCAGAACGGGCTGACGCTCGCCGTGGTGGATGCGGGACTGGCGCACGCGGTGCCTGCCCTGCCGACGCAGACCCAGGCACAGGCCAGCACGCCGGAATTCATCCGCGTCCCAATCGCCGCAGGTACCGCCAATTATCTGGTACAGCCCGCCATGACTGCGGAAGAACGCGATCTGGCGCTGGCACGCGGGCGGGCAATCGTGGCGGATCTGGCGCGGAAGGGCTGCAATACCCTGGCGCTGGGCGAAATGGGCATTGGCAACACCGGCGCGGCCTCACTCATTGCGCACGCGCTTACCGGCGTTGCGCTTGCGGATTGCGTCGGGCGCGGTACAGGGCTTTCCGATACGGGGCTGGCGCAAAAACGCCTTCTGCTCACGCAGGCGTTCGCGCGCGCCGGATTCACGGCAGGCAGGGTCGCGCCGCTCACGGCGCTTGCCGAATTCGGCGGCTTTGAAATCGCCATGATGACGGGCGCGCTGCTGGCTGGAGCCGAAGCCGGCATGATCCTGCTTCTCGACGGCTTCATCACCGGCGCTGCCGCGCTTGTCGCGGCGCGGCTTGTACCGGAGGTCAGGGCAAATTATGTCTTCGCCCACCGCTCCGCCGAGCCGGGGCATCAGGCCGTGCTGGCGGCGCTGGACGCGCAACCGCTGCTGGATCTGGGCTTGCGTCTGGGCGAAGGCACGGGCGCGGCGCTCGCCTTTCCCCTGTTGTCCGCCGCTGTTGCCTTTCTCAACGAGATGGCGAGCTTTGCCGATGCGGGCGTCGCGGAAAAACACGGAGCGGCCGCCTGATGTCCCTGCCACCTTTTGTCGCAGACCTGCCGCCGCGCGTGAGAGCCGAACTGGAACTCTTTTTGGGCGCGCTACGCTTTTTCACCCGCCTGCCGGTTCCCGGCTGGGTGGAACACAGCGCGGAACATCTGAACCGCGCCAGCCGTTACTTTCCCGCCGTGGGGCTGGTGGTGGGCGGCATCGGCGGTTTTTTCTGGATTGCGGGCAGCCTCTTCTGGGAAAGCCGGACGCTTGCCGTGCTCATGGCGCTGGCGGCCACGCTCTGGGTAACGGGCGCGTTCCACGAGGATGGTCTGGCCGACATGGCGGACGGCTTTGGCGGCGGCTGGGAAAAAACGCGCATTCTGGAGATCATGAAGGATTCCCGGATCGGAACCTTTGGTACCGTGGCTCTGGTTCTCGTCCTGCTGGGACGTTTCGAGGCGCTTGTGGCGCTGCCGGAAAAACAGGTATTCATGTCCCTGATCGCGGCACACGCGGCTTCCCGTTTCTGCGCCATCAGCCTGACCCGATCTCTGCAATACGCCCGCGAAGACCTGCTCGCCAAAGCCAAACCGCTTGCTACCCACCTTGCCAGCCGCGACTGGATCATGGCCGGCACAATCGCCCTGCTGCCCGCGCTCTCCTTTGCCTTTTCCTTCCGCGATCTGTTCTGGGCCTGGGCCTTCGCCATTGCGGCAACCTGGTGGGTCGGGCGCAAATGCCGCCACTGGCTGGGCGGCTATACGGGCGACTGTCTGGGCGCGGCGCAACAGGCCGCCGAACTCGCTTTCTACCTGGGTCTGCTCGTTCATTTGCCGCAGGCGTCGGGCTAGCGTTTCAACCGACAAATCCTGGTGCGGACGATGATTGGCCCAGACCCGGAATTTGTGATGGCAAACACAGGGACAACAGATTGGTTTTCAACCAGGTCATCGTTGCCCAATCCTCAGAAGCGGTTCAGTTCGGTCTCAGCGCATCAGTGTCAGCAGTTTGGCGAATGCTTCCGCAAACTGGGCCAGTCCCGCTTGCAGCAACTTTTCTCCTGTCGCCTCCAAATCAATGCCCGCTGCGGTGACTGCATCCAGAATGGCTTCGGCTTCTTGGGCATCCGTGAGCGTCAGCCGCGCTTCGCCGTGGTCGCGGAAAGCGGCGAGTGTTGCGTCGGGCACGGTATTGATGGTATCCGCGCCGATCAGTTCTTCTACATACAGCACGTCCCGATAGGCCGGATTTTTGCTGGAAGTCGAGGCCCACAAAAGACGCTGCGGCGAAGCGCCTTGTGGCAGGGGCGGCTGCGCGCGCCAGCGGGCATAGGCCACCCGCGCCAGGGCGATGGCAGTCTTGCCCTGCAATACTGGCGGCAACAAGGGATCCAGCAGACTATCCACACGACTGATGAAGACACTCGCTACCGAGGCCAGTCCCGTGAGGGATTCTCCCCGCGCAACCCTTGCCTCCAGTCCGCGCCGGTGCGCGGCCTGCACGGCAGCCAGTTGCGCGAGCGAAAAAATCAGCGTGACATTGACGGAAATACCTTCTGCAATCGCGGTCTCCAGTGCCGTAATGCCTTCCGGCGTAGCGGGGATTTTGATCATGGCGTTGGGACGCCCGATGGCACGCCACAAGCGCCGCGCCGCAGCCAGCGTACCTGCCACGTCCCGCGCCAGTGCCGGCGATACCTCAAAACTCACGAAGCCGGATTCACTCCGTGTGGCTTCATGAAGCGGTCTCAGAAGATCGCAGGCGCGCTGCACGTCCGGTAAGGCCAACGCCTCAAAGCGCGCTTCAACATCCTTTGTCTCCATCCTGACGCGCGCCAGATCCGTGGCATATGTAGGATCATTCTGTAGGGCGTTATAAAAAATCGCGGGATTGGAGGTCACGCCCGCGATGGCGTCAGTGGCGATCCAGCGTGCCAGTTCGCCGCGCTCCAGCAGGCCGCGCGTAAGATTGTCGAGCCAGATTTGCTGGCCCAGCCCAGAAATTTTTGCAAGACGAGACATGAAAGATTCGCATCAAACCATAACGTTCCGCAGTGTAATGGCTTACGCGCTCTGCTGCTACGCTTGCTTTATCGGGGCTGAAAGGTTACAGTATCGCGCTTCGTTTCTGGCGCGTTCTGGAATTTTTTTGTTTTGGGCATATTGATCTCTCTGAAATGATGGCCGATGAATAAAAATGTTATGCCAGCTTGTGATAGCGTGAAAAGTGCCTTTTTCAGCCTGTGGCAACAACGCCAATTGCTCATGCTGCTGGTCAGACGGGAAGTGACCGAACGCTATCGGGGTTCCATCATGGGGTTGGCATGGTCGCTGATAACTCCCATGTTCATGCTCATCATGTATTCGTTTGTGTTTTCCGTCGTTTTCAAGGTGCGCTGGGGTGAACAGACGAGTGGTAGTCATGCGGAATTTGCCGCATTGCTCTTTACCGGTCTTTTGACCTATGGTTTTTTTGCCGAGTGTCTTGCGCGCGCGCCCGGCTTGCTTTCTTCCCATGCGAATTTTGTCAAGCGGATTGTGTTTCCTCTGGAGATTTTGCCCGTGGTTGCCGTGTTTTCGGCGTTTTTCAATTGCCTGATGAATATACTGGTTCTGTTTTTGGCCATGCGGCTTTTTTCCCTGCCGTTTTATTGGGGCCAGTTGCTTTTTCCCGTCGTGCTTTTTCCCGTTTTTTTGATGGCCCTGGGTATTGTCTGGTTTTTTTCTGCTCTGGGGGTTTATATACGGGATGTCGTGCATATGACCGGTTTGCTCTCCAGTCTGTTTTTGTTTCTGTCGCCGGTGTTCTATCCTCAATCGGCATTGCCGCCAGCCTATAGACCTTGGCTTGACCTGAATCCGTTGACGTTTGTTATCGAATCGGCGCGTCAAACGCTGACCGGAGGCGGCCTGAACTGGCAAGGCTGGGGATTTTCCTGTTTTTTGGGTCTTGTGGCCGCACTGTGCGGACTTTGGTGTTTTCAGCGCAGTCGCAAAGGATTTGCCGATGTGCTCTGAAAGTTTTGCCATCCGGGTCTCCGGCTTGAACAAGAGTTTTGATATTTTCCAGCGGCCGGCGGATCGGTTGAAGCAACCTGTCGTGAACCGCTTCCGATCCTTGTTCGGTCTTTCTCCTGTCTGTTATGCCCACAGCTATCACGCCCTGAAAGAAATTTCCTTTACGGTTCGCCGGGGCGAGACGGTGGGGATCATCGGGCGCAACGGTTCGGGTAAATCGACCTTGTTGCAGGTTATTTGCGGTATTCTCGCGCCGCTTTCCGGCCAGGTTGAGGTAAAGGGCAGGGTAGCGGCCCTGCTTGAGCTTGGCTCTGGATTCAATCCTGATTTTACGGGACGCGAGAATGTCTATATGAATGCGGCGATCCTGGGTCTCGACAAAACGCAGATCGATCGGCGTTTTGATGGCATCGCTGCCTTTGCCGACATTGGCGAATTCATGGATCAACCTGTCGGCACCTATTCTTCGGGGATGTATGTGCGGCTGGCTTTTTCGGTCGCTGCGCATGTTGACGCGGATATTCTTGTGATTGACGAGGCGCTGGCGGTTGGCGATGTGTTTTTCACGCAGAAATGTATGCGTTTCCTGCGTCAATTCCAGAAAACGGGAACCCTGCTTTTTGTCAGCCATGATTCGGGCGCGGTCATCAATCTGTGCGAACGCGCTATCTGGCTGGATCAGGGGCGACTACGCGAAATCGGCCCGGCGCGGCAGGTTTGTGAAAATTATCTTGCCAGTCAGTATACGGATTCTGATGAAACGTCTTTCGATGTGGGGCTTGCCAGCACAGAACTTCCCGATGCCCATGACGAAAAAACAGAGGGTGATTTTCCGGCGTCACTGCCCCGGAGTCGTGATTTGTCTTTTGCACGTGACATGAGAATGGATTTTCTCAACCGCACCACGCTGCGCAACGATATTGAAGTATTCGCTTTTTCGGAGCCGGAACGGCAATTTGGCACCAGCAAGGTGGCCATACTGGATGTCTGTCTGACCGATATTCAAGGTACGCGGCTGAACTGGGTGATTGGAGGCGAGGAGGTTGTCCTGACCGTTGAGGTTCGTGTCAATGTGCCGATCAAACAAATGGTTGTGGGTTTTTTTTTCAAGGACAGGCTGGGACAAACCCTGTTTGGCGACAATACCTATTTCTCTTGTTACGACCATCCGGTCTCGGCATGTCCGGGAGAAGTGCTGGAGGCCCGCTTCCCTTTTCGGATGCCCATTCTGCGCAAAGGCGTCTACACAGTCGATGCTGCTGTCGCCGACGGCACATATGAAAATCATGTCCAGTTACAGTGGGCGTATGACGCCTTCGTGCTGGAATCACATTCGGATAGTCTGTCTACGGGACTGGTTGGCATACCGTTCGGCGCTATCGATCTGAAAACAAAGGAGGTTTGAAACGATCATGACACAGGACGAAAGCCAGCATAAATATGAATATGTGGTCAATCCCGCTGGCGACACGACAGCAGCCCGTGTCGTGCGCATGGTGGGGACGCAAAAGGAGGTACTGGAAATCGGTTCGGGGCCGGGGTCCATTACGCGGGTGTTGCACGATCTGAATCATTGCCGGATTACCGCTCTGGAAATCGATCCCGAAGCAATCAAAAAGGTAGCTCCGTTTTGTACGCGGGTCTTGTCTGCCGATCTCAATGACCCTTGCTGGCCGGATCTTTTGGAGGGGAAGCGTTTTGAACGGGTGGTGGCGGCAGATGTTCTGGAGCATCTGTATGATCCCCTGACGGTATTGCGGGCCATGAAGTCATTGGTCGATGACCGGGGCGCGCTGGTCATTTCCCTGCCGCACGTGGGCCATGCCGCCGTACTTGCCTGCTTGCTGGATGGGGATTTCGAGTATCGGGACTGGGGACTTCTGGATCGCACCCATATCCGCTTTTTCGGCATCAAAAACATGCAGACCTTGTTTGAACAGGCGGAACTGAAAATCGTCGGCGCGGAATGTGTCGTGCGACACCCGGAGGCGACGGAATTCGTCAAACATTGGCACAACCTGTCTACCAGTATGCGGCGTGTTGCTCTTTCCTCTCCTTTTGGTACGGTATATCAGGTGGTTATCAAGGCCGTTCCGGTCGATGCGGAGGGGGATGCGCTTTCCCTGATGGATATGTCAATTCCACCGGTATCTTTCCTGGAGGCGCGTTTGCGCAGATGGGCGCGCCGTTTTTTGAATGCGCGTTCCCGGCAATGGATTTGGGATTGTGTGCAGGGAAAGGGTTTCAAGTAAATGCTGAAGCAAGCGGCTGGAATGATGAATATGTCAGGCCACGCCCCGTCTGCCATCTGGAATTTTCCGCGCATTGAACATATTCATATCTGCTCTGCTGAATTCCTGACCACTGCACAAAGAAGGACATAATGTTGATTGAACCGCTTCCCGATTCAGTAAAATCTTCTGCCATGACGGCCCACGAAGGACACTCCAGGATTCGTCTGTTGGCCTTTTACCTGACGCAATTTCATCCTACACCAGAAAATGACCACTGGTGGGGCAAAGGGTTTACCGAATGGACCAATGTGACCAAAGCGAAGGAACTTTTCGATGGTCATTATCAGCCGCACCTGCCAACCGATCTTGGGTTTTACGATTTGCGTCTGGAAGAAACCCGGCGGGATCAGATCGCGCTGGCCAAAGAATATGGCATTGATGGCTTTTGTTACCATTATTACTGGTTTTCCGGCACAAGGATTCTGAACCGGCCCCTGGATGCCATGTTGGCGGATACTGGGCACGATATGCCCTTTTGCCTGTGCTGGGCCAACGAGAGCTGGTCACGCCGCTGGGATGGCGCCGACCATGAACTATTAATTTCCCAGCAATACCTTCCCGGTGAGGAGCTCGATTTCATCAAGGGTCTGATCCCGTTTTTCAAGGACAGCCGTTATATTCGGTTGAATGGCGCGCCAGTGCTTGTTGTCTATCGACCACAACATCTTCCGGATGCCCGGAAGGCTGTGCAAATCTGGCGAGATTATTGTGAAAGCGAGGGTTTGGGCCGGATTCATCTGGTGGCGTGCCTGACGCATGGCAATGACGATTATGTGAAATATGGTTTTGACAGTGGGGTTGAGTTTCCGCCTCACAATACGCATCATATCAAGGGCGGTGGTGTCAATCATCAGCTTTTTTTCCATGCGCCTTTTTACGGGAGGGCTTTGCAATATCATGAAGTAGCCCGTTTTTTTCTGGATCGAACCTATCGGGAGCGCAATGTATTCAGGACGGTTTCCCCTTCCTGGGACAATACGGCGCGAGTCGGAGCGCGGGCGCTTGTAATTCTGAATGGCACGCCAGAAAATTATGAATACTGGCTGGCGGAATCCATACGCCGAACCGAGGCGGATTTTCCGGGAGAGGAGCGGTTCGTATTCATCAATGCCTGGAATGAATGGGCAGAAGGATGTCATCTGGAACCTGACCGGAAATTTGGCCGGGGCTTTCTGGAAGCGACATTACGCGCCAAATTCGGCCATTCCCGTCTGCGCCAATTCACGGATACCTCTGTGCCACACGTGTCGTTTGGGCGGGATTTGGCAGGCGTCATGAAAAAACATTTTGCGAGGCTTGTGGCAGGACTGAAATTTCACGTCAATCGTTTTCCCTGGCTGCGGCGATTGGCGCTCATCTGCCTGTCGGTAGTTTATCGGCTTTTGCGACGCCACAGAAACACTGTTTGAAACGGAAGCATATTGGACGGCGGAATGTTTGAAGCGGCATTCATTGGTTATTGGCGCGAATGACCTTCTACAGGATGTCGCTGGCGCTTTTGCTCCAGATGAAGGGCTTGGGTCTGGTGTTGTGGTGGGCGATGTATTCGTTGATGGCGGCAATCAGATCGGAGACGCTGGGGAATATTCCGCGGCGCAGTCGCGTGGTGGAGATGTCGCGGAAGAAGCGTTTGACCATGTTCAACCACGAAGCGGAAGTGGGGGTGAAGTGCATGACAAAACGCGGATGCCTGGACAGCCATTCCTGTACGACTGGGTGTTTGTGCGTGGCGTAGTTGTCGGCGACCAAGTGCAGCATCTTGTCTTTTGGCGTCGCACGGTCGATCTTTTTCAGGAATTTGAGCCACTTCGCGTGCGTGTGGTACTGCCCGATGATCTGGCCGTCCAGCACGTTCAGGGCGGTAAACAGCGTGGTTGTGCTGTTGCGCCTGTAATCGTGCGTCATCGTTTGCGCCCGCTCCTTCTTGAGCGGCAATCCCGGTTGCGTGCGATCCAGCGCCTGAATCTGGCTCTTCTCGTCGCAACACAGCACCAGTGCATGTTCTGGCGGCGCCATGTACAGACCCACGATGTCCTCAAGCTTCTCGACGAATTCCGGATCGCGCGAGACCTTGAAACCACACACCTGATGCGGCTTCAAGCCGTTGGCCTGCCAGTGACGCATCACCGTACTGGCCGAAACGCCCAGTGCCTTGCCCATCTTGCGGGTACTCCAGCGCGTGGCTCCCGGAGGATTCTCCTGAGTGGTCAATTCCACCAGCCGGGCCACATCCACCTTGACGGGCGGCGCGCCTCGCGGCAAATCCCGCTCAATCCCCTCCAGACCCGACTCCAGATAGCGCCGACGCCAGCATGACACCGCCGCGCGACCTATCCCCACACGCAACGCGATTTCCTTGTTCTGCAATCCTTCCGCCGCGAGCAGAATGATCCGCGCCCGTTGCGAAAGCCTCACGCTGCTCAACTTCGAACTTGCCAGACCCGCCAGCTTGCTTCTTTCCTTGTCCGACAATTCCACCTTGGGCGCTATACGCATGACTTCCCCCTTGCTTGCTCAAACTGAACAATGTTATGGTGAATATTAAGATATGTCAAGAACGAGACTCTCTACTGGCGCCGTCTGGAAAAGTCATTCATTTTGCGCACGCCTCAGCCGATCAACGCTTCCCGCAGTGTGGGGCCTTCAATGATGGCGGCCAGTTTTTCGGCGTAGCGGGGATCGGTGGCGTAGCCGGCCTGTTGCAGGCGGCGGGCAAATTCCGTGCCGTTTTGCGAACCGATCACGCTGCCATAACGGGGATTGTCGCGCAGGAGATTCGCGTAATCACGGAACGAATCGGCGTAGGAATCATAGGCGCGAAAACTCGCCTGCTCGCGCTGGGCATGACCATCGACGTATTCGGTGGTGGTGACTTCCGCGCTTTTGCCTGACCAGTTTCCGCCCGCCTTGATGCCGAAAAGGTTGTAGCTGGACGAACCATCCGCGTTCAGGATGTTGCGCTTGCCCCAGCCGGATTCCAGCGCCGCGTGCGCAATCAGGAACTGTGGTGGAATGCCGGTGTCGCGGCTGGCTTCCACCGCGTGCGGCCAGAGCGCGCTGACAAATTCGCGCGCTGTGGCGAAGGTTCCGCTCTCGCTTGTCGCCGTCACGCCTGCCACGCTTTCGCTCTTCTCCAGCGCGGCACGCCAGGCGCTCATGCTGGTGATGGCAGGAGGAATGTTACGCGCGGTTGTCAGGGTGAAGTTCGGCGGGTCGAGGGCTTCCGTGGTTTCTTCCGTGGTCTCTTCTGTTGCGTCACCCTCGCTGAGTCCCAGCCGCTGGGTGAGCTGCTTTTCCAGTATTTCCGCCAGACCCAGACCGCCTGCGCGGGAAATATCCTTCGCCATCTGCTCGTCCAGCATTCCCGTGAAAAAGCGGGTGGAATCACTGTCCATGAACGTATCCTCTCCCATTGTCGCGCGCATGGATTTCATGACCATCTGCAAGAACATCGCCTCGAATTCCTGGGCGGCCGCCTTGACCCCCGCCCCAGGGTTGTTTTTCATCTGACTGCGCAGGCTCTGCGCGCTTTTGACGTCGCCTGCCAGCGTGTTGTCCACATAAGGCTTGAGGGTCATCAGATGATCTCCAGTTCTGCCTTCAGCGCGCCCGCCGCTTTCATGGCTTGCAGGATGGCCAGTAGATCCTGGGGATTTGCGCCCAGCGAATTGAGCGCCTTGACCACATCGGCAAGATTGACGCCCGCCCTCAGATTGAGAAGATTGATGCCGTCCGCGACCAGTCGCGCGGGAGTCTGAGGCGCGTCCGCAAGATCGTTGCCGCTGATGATCACCGAAAGATTGCCATGCGAAATGGCGCAGGCTTCAATCGTGACCAACTGGTTCATGACCACCGAGCCGGTACGCGGATTCATCACCACCTTGGGCGAGGATTTTACCGGCGCGATCTCGATGTTTTCCAGGCGTCCCATGAAGGCGACACGGGCATTCGGGGGTTCGGGCGCGGTCACGCGAATCTGGCGGCTGTCCAGCGCCTGCGCGACGCCATTGCCCATCGTCTGGTTGATGGCGCGCACCATGCGGCTTGCCATGTCGAAATCGGCGGCGTGGAGTTCATAGATCACGTAAGGTCCCGCACCCAGTGCCGTCGGCACTTCCCGTTCCACCATCGCGCCATCCGGGATACGCCCGGCGGAAAGGTGATTGACTTGCGGACGCGCCCCCGGCGCGGAAGCGCCCGCGCCCGGCACGAGCACACTGCCTTGCGCCACGGCGTAGGTTTCGCCATCCGCGCCTTTCAGCGGCGTCATCAGGAGGGTGCCGCCCCGGAGGCTTTTGGCATTGCCGATGGAGGAAACGGTGACATCTATGGTCTGGCCGGGACGCGCAAAGGGAGGGTGCGTTGCCGTCACCATCACGGCGGCGACATTCTTCAACTGGATGCTGCGCACCTGATCCAGCGGCAGGTTGACGCCCATTTGCGCCAGCATGTTGAGCATGGATTGCGAGGTGAAAGGCGTTTGCGTGGTCTGGTCGCCACTGTTGTCCAGTCCCACGACGAGACCGTAGCCCGCAAGCTGGTTGTTGCGTACCCCCTGCACACTGGCCAAATCCTTGACGCGCTCGGCGTACACCGGCAAGGAAGCGGCAAGGCTGGCGAGGCAGGCGGCGAGAATTGCCGTCCGCACGCGCCCAGGCATGGGCGAACGGGTCACGATCTGGTAATCGGTTTTCATGACTGGACTCCGGTCAGAAAGGCAAGACGGAAAGGAAGAAACGCGCCAGCCACCCCATGACCTGTGCTTCGCTGATGTAGCCGGTAGCCTTGTATTCGATGCGGGCATCGGCAATGCGCGAGGAATCGACACTGCTGGTTTCGCTCTTGATGTCGCGTGGATTGACAACGCCAGAGAGGCGGATGAACTCCTGCTGTTGCCCGATGGAAACCTGTTTTTCTCCCGACACCAGCAGATTGCCGTTGGGATAGACCTCGATCACCGTGACGGTAATGGCGCCGGTGAAGGCATTGTTGCTGTTGGTTGCGCCGCTTCCGGAAAAGCCGTGTTCGCTGGCCGTTTCCACATCAAGACCGTTCAGCTTGGTCAGGGATTTCAGGTTGCTGAAGGGAAAGCCGGTGAGACCGTCGATGCTGGTCGACATTTCCTGCGAACGGGCGCTGTTGCTTGCCGATTGGGCGGAAGCGTTGTTGCGCTCGGTGATGTTCACCGTGAGGATGTCGCCCACGTAGCGAGCGCGCCGGTCTTCAAAGAGCGGACGGGCGGAAGAAGCCTGATAGATGCTGCCATTGGCGGCACGCGCCGGTACACGGTATTCGGGACGGGCGGTCATGGGCTGGTGCACGCTGGTTGGCGGCACAGAGGAACAGGCGGACAAGAACAGCAGGACGGCAGGCAAATACCAGAGACGCATGATTTTTCCTGAAGCGGCAAAAGACAGGGAAACTACAGCAACTTGCGTGCCAGGGAAAGGCAGCAAAACCACAGGGGGCGATTGAAAGTGGCGTACCTTCTCGTCACACGCGAGGCGCGTAGTGCCGTGGCAAATCTCATCTATGCCGTAACGCATTGATTCAACATGATTGTTACGGTATTCCCGTATCGGGAATGGACTCAATCATGACTTTTTTCTGCTCGCTGGCAAGCTGATCTTCTGCCCTCGCACTTGCTGTCTACCTGAATCCATCGCCTTCCTGTGAAGGATGCCATCCGATCCCAAAGCGACAAACTTTCATTTCATACCGTCAGGCATTACAGGGCAATCGCATGAATGCCATTGTTGTAGATTCCCTAAAATAATCGTTAATGATCAATGGGTTATGAACAGTGCTTTTTACGGTGCTCTGATTGGTGTATTTTTCTATCTTTTTGGGGTGAATCATGGAGACAGATTGAATCAAGCAATGCGGCAACAGGTGCATGGACGTGCTCTTCGGCGGCGACCAGATGCGCCTTCGAACCGGACATGCGGTGCATAACTTCGCGGTAACACGACACTTCGCCCTGAATCTCATCCGTCTTGTATAAAATTCATGCGATTGCCCTGGACAACATGCCAACGTTGCATCAAGGATTCGCGGCTGGTAGTATTCATAGGCAAGCGTCATGATCATCGAATTTGGTACCTATACTAGAAATGACCGTCCGCTCCTTCTTTCTTTGCCCCCACAGATGGATTGAAACCTGAGGCTCAGAGGGTTTTGCAAAAAGTTCTTTTATATGCCTTTGGTATTTTTTTGAACGAATTGAAAAGAGGTGTTCCATGTTGTCACTTCGTCGTCTTCGTATGGCGCAACAAACCCTGGTGGGGGTGCTGGCCTGTAGCGCGCTGGTCGCGTTGGTGTTTTCCATCGTTCTCTCTTCCTATTCGAATGAGGTTGCGGTACGCGAAAGCGAAAATACCCTCCAGGAAGAAGCCAGGCTGATTACTCATATTGTCGAATATGCACAGAACAGTATGCGGCAGAAAGCAACGCATGCAATGGAACGCTTTCGGGATACGTTTTCCTTTGCCCCGCGTGTGACCGGCAATACCATTGCATTGCGGGGGGGGATTGACCTGCCGGAAATTTTCTTCGGCAATATTCCTGCCATCAGCAACCAGCAATATCTGCTCGAATACCGGAAAAAAGACCCGGACGCCAGTGCCGCCATACTGATTGTCCGTGGCGGTAAACTTTATCGCGGCACCACGCTTTTGAAAAATCCGGATGGCAGCTATCGAGACGGCGAGGAAGTAACGGATACCTACGCCCAAACCGTGCTGGCGGGCAAAGTCTACAACGGTGCCATTGTCCGTTCCGGAAAAATGTACGCGCTTGTTGCCGTGCCCCTGAAAGACGAAAACGGCAATGTCCTGGTTGTGATTACCATGCGTGTTCCCGTGCAGGATATCTTGCAGGAATTGAAAACGATTCTGAACAGCATCACCATCGGCAAGACGGGCTATCCGTTTATCATGGGGCGTGCCGCCGGGGATGTGAAAGAACCCTTTTTGGTATTTCATCGGGAACATGAAGGCAAAGCCTTGAAGGATCTGGATATGGCACAGCAGCAGATGCTGAATACCATTCTGGAAAAAGGCAGCGGGTTCCATGTCTACGATTGGACCACCGAAACCGGCATTTCACAGCGCAAGATCGCGGCATTTCAGGAATTGCCTGCATTGCATTGGGTCATCGTGAGTTCCGCGCCGCTGGATGAATATACCGCGCCTTACGATCAGGTGCACCGCTGGACGCAGGTGGGGACTGCAGCACTGATCGCGGCGGCGATGCTGTGTGTCTGGTTTTTTGTCCGCTGGCAGTTGAAACCTCTGAACCATGTGACGCGACAAATTTCGCACATGACGAACAATCTGGATCTCAGGCAACGCATCGGAGATAGTGCGTCGGATGAAATCGGGCTTGTGTCGCAATCGCTGGATGGCATGGTCGACAACTTCCAAAAAGCCATTCAGGCCATCGATGTGGAGGTCGCCCGGGTAGGCGCAACGGTGGAAGCGGTCAATACCGCTGCCGAGCAGGTTGCGCAAAGTTCGTCTTCGCAGTCGGCTTCCACCTCGTCCATGGCGGCGGCAATCGAGAAAATGACGAATTCCATCAACATCGTGGCTTCCAGCGCCGCCAACGCGCAAGGCATGGCGCAACACGCCGGAGAAATTTCCGAGGAAGGCAACCGCATCATCGGGAAAACGCAGGAGGAAATGGTGACGATTGCGCAAATCGTCTCTGAAGCCTCAAAGGTCATCGCAACGCTGGGCGAGGCCTCGCACCAGATCAGCAGTGTGGTAAACGTCATCAGGGAGGTGGCCGATCAAACCAATCTGCTGGCCCTGAACGCCGCGATCGAGGCCGCCCGCGCTGGGGAACAGGGGCGCGGTTTTGCTGTGGTGGCGGACGAAGTGCGAAAGCTCGCCGAGCGGACGGCGCAATCCACGGGCGACATCAGTGCCATGATCGACAAGATTCAGGGGGCGGCCAACAGCGCAGTGACTGAAATGAAAAAGGTGGCCGGACAGGTGGAGGCCGGGCAATCGCTGGCGCGGGAAGCCAGCGAACGTATGAAGACAATCCATGAAGAATCCCGCAAGGTTTCCGGCGCGGTGACGGAAATTTCCAACGCGCTGAAAGAACAGACCCAATCCAGTCAAGATGTGGCACAGCATGTGGAATCCATCGCCCAGATGACCGACCAGAACAGCGCAGCCGCCGAAGAAGCCGCCACCAACGCGAAACAACTGGAAAAACTGTCGGCCTCGGTCAAGGCAACGCTTGATCGTTTCAGAATATGACGACTGCAATTTTTTGTTCGCCTTCCCGTGCGGCTTCTGGCGGCGGCGCTGCCGCGGCATGGATTGCCACGTTGCTCAGGTGTCGCATTCCGTCTGTTTATAAACCTGTCGAACGAACAGTTCAGGCTGCCGAAGATACCATGAGGCGAGGGCATCGACAGGAAATCGATGGCCGATGGCGACGAAGAGATAACAGCGATGCGCTTCGTCCGGCATTTGGGGCCGGTATTTGCTGTCGACATGGAGGAATCCGGGCGCGTAATCCTTGAAGGATTTGGGCTCCTCTTTTCCCGCTGTTTTGGCCTCCTGCGCCAGTTGGCGCAGCGAGGGAATCCAGGAGGCGGGAAAGCAAGGAACAAACCATGTCAGGCTTCAGCAAAAATGAATGCCTGTCGCTCATTTCTTGCGCTTTCCTGTCCAGAAATGAGCGCAAAATATCTCTGGCACAGAACAATGATCTGCTACGGCATGGAATATGATCACTCGGACCCAAACAAATAAACAGGGGGAGGGGATATGTAGTCAAGTACGCGGCCAATAGCTTTTGTTTCTCTTTCCCCAACAGTGAATTTGGCATCTACTGGAAAGTAGTGAATAGCTTCTGGAACAAGCAACTGCACAGTAGCCTGGAAGGTATCGCCAGGCAAAGGTTTACCCGAAAAGAGTAGCCGCGCGGACCAGTTTTCGTTGTTTATGGTAAGAACAGTGTGCCATTCACTGCGAGGAAGTGGTTTGAAATGCTCGCCTGTTTTGGGCGGTAGCAGATATATCGTGGCTGTAAACATGATATCGCCTGAGTACCCTCTGAATAAGTCGCTTTTCAGAAATGACGCCTGTTGAGAATCAATGAGTTGTACCACGCCGCAGCAGGAAAACAGGACTTTTTCAGACCATCCCTGACATAGATATGGTTGCTTGTGTCACTGTCGCCAATTGTATCGCCCAGCGCGATCAACGGCATTGTGACAAATGCCGCAGTCAGCGCGGCCTGGACGCTCGGAAAGGTTTTGTTGCGGGAAAAAGCCGGGAAATTCATGGAGATGCTCCTGTGGTCACAAGAAAACAAGAGTGCCCCGCGCCGTAATCTGGGAACATCCTTGGTTCAGGGCGCGAGACGTTTCGGAAAATGAAAGTGAAAAGCGGGAAAGGAAGAAAAAGATGGAAAACGGAGTAGCGGGAATCAGAAACCGGGAGCGAAGGGCAACCTGAAAACAGTCAACGAACGAAGCAGCAACCCAAAGGCGAAACCTTTGCTTGCTTGCTTGCTTGCTTGCTTGCTTGCTTGCTTGCTTGCTTGCTTGCTTGCTTGCTTGCTTGCTTGCTTGCTTGCTTGCTTGCTTGCTTGCTTGCTTGCTT
>JAISWQ010000099.1 GCA_031271025.1 Zoogloeaceae bacterium
TTGTTTCCCATATTGCCCCCCCCCCCCCCCCCCCGCACGCACACACCGCTTTTGCCTCTGAAACATGTCATGGCGGGACTGGCGCTTGCAAGTTTTGCCTTGTGCCAATGGTGGATGGCGCAACATCCGGCTTCCGCGTTTTACATGATGCCTGCCCGCGCCTGGCAATTTGCGCTGGGGGCGCTTGTCTGGCTCTGTCTCCCTGCTTCTCCGCGCGCTGAAAAACTGTGGAGGGTCGCGGGCTGGCTGGGACTGATATTCATTGGCTGCGCAGGTTTGGGTTTTGACACACAAGCGCCTTACCCCGGTCTGCGCGCATTATTGCCGTCACTGGGCGCGGCGCTGGTGATTGCGGCGGGACAGCATTCCAATGGCGTCATGTCGCCGCTGTCCGTGAGCGCGCTGCTCTCCCTGCGTCCCCTGCAATGGCTGGGACATCTTTCCTATTCCTGGTATCTGTGGCATTGGCCCATGCTGTTGCTGGGGGGCGCGATTTACGTCAATTCTGGAGGTTTGGCGCGCTTTGTGTTCGTGCTGCTTTCCCTGTTGTTGGCGGCATGTTCGTACCGTTACGTGGAATTGCCCATACGCCGGAACGAAACGTTACTGCGCCATCCGTGTCGCATGATTGCGGGAACACTGGCGCTGCTGTTGCTGGTGTCGGGGCTGGGACTGGGTTGGCGACAGCTTGCGGAAAAACATCGCGCCGCGCAGTATGCGCGGATTGAGCAGGCCAGCATGGATAGATCCGCGCTTTACGCACCAGGCGCAAGCTGTGATACCTGGTTTTTCAGCGCAAAGGTCACGGTGTGCACCTACGGTGACAAAAATGCACAGCATACCGCTGTCCTGATGGGTGACAGCATAGGCGCGCAATGGTTTCCGGCTCTGGAACCCTGGTTTACCCAGTCGGGCTGGCGTCTTCTGGTCATCACCAAGTCGGCTTGCCCCATGGTGGAAAAATCGTTTTTCTATCCGAAAATCGGCAAGGAGTATGCGGTCTGCACGGAGTGGCGGCAACAGGCGCTGGAATTTCTGCAAAAAACGAAACCTGACCATGTCTTCCTGGGTTCTGCGAATAGCTCCGGCTATGGCTTCAGTCCGGAAGACTGGCAGGAAGGAACACAAAAAATATTGAGTGCCCTCAGCCCGCATGTTGGCGTCATTACCCTGATTCGTGGAACCCCTGCCTTGCCGTTTGACATGCTGGAATGCCTGGGTGGGAACATGCCACTGACCCAGTGGCTATCCGGGACGGCGCGATGCCAGGCAAGCCCCGATCAAACACAAAATGACCAGATTTTTCATGCCTTGCGGAAAGCGGCAAAACCCTTTCCCAATGTGCGGGTGCTGGATATGAACGAGGTCGTTTGTCCTGATGGACGCTGTTGGGCAGAGCGGGAGGGCGTTATCGTGTTCCGCGACAGCCAGCATTTGACCGCCTCCTTTGTCGCACAGCAAACAGAGGTTTTTGCTGACAGCCTGGAGGCGCTTTGGCGTGATCCGGAAACGGCTGACGCGAGCCAGTAAGCCGCTTGCGCCAACAAACAGCGTTTCAGTTCTCGCCTTCTTCCTCCGACTCCCGCGACAGCGCGGCGGCCTCGTCGATGAGGCGGGAGAGACTGGCGCCGCGCTCCAGCGAATCGTCGTGAAGAAAGTGGAGTTGGGGCAGGGTGTGGATGCGGATGCGGTGTCCCAGTTCGCGGCGCAGGAATCCGGCGGCACGGGCGAGACCCTGCTCGATTTCCGGCAGGTGCGCCATGTCCAGCGTGGTGAAAAACACCTTGGCGTGGGCGTAGTCGGGGGTGAGTTCCACGGCGGTGAGGCTCACCATGCCGACACGCGGGTCTTTCAGTTCGGCATGAATAATCTCCGCCAGATCACGGCGGATTTGTTCGGAAATGCGGTCGGAGCGGGAAAAGGTTTTCACGGGTTGAGCCAGACGGGATGGGCGCGGTATCGCGCAAAGGCAAGACAGGCGGGGGAACGCAATCGGTTCCCGCCTTCTGTCCCCTGTTTCTGAATTAATCAAAGTGTCCGCGCCACTTCCTGGATTTCGTAGGCTTCCAGAACATCGCCGACTTGTAATTCGTTGTAGCCCTTCAAGGACAGACCGCATTCCGTGCCGGCCTTGACTTCCTTGACATCATCCTTGAAGTGCTTGAGCGAAACGAGTTCGCCGTCCCAGATTTTCGTGTGATTGCGCAACAGACGCACGCGCGAGGTACGGCGTATCACACCGTCCTGCACCAGGCAACCCGCGATGACAGACTTGGAGACCTGGAAAATCTGCCGGATTTCCAGTTGCCCCGTGATGGTTTCGCGTTTTTCCGGCGCCAACATGCCGGAAAGTGCCGCTTTCACCTCATTTACGGCATCGTAGATGATGTTGTCGTAACGGATCGGTACGTTGAGATTGTCGGCAAGCTTGCGCGCATTCGCATCGGCGCGGGTATTGAAACCCATGATGACCGCGCTGGACGCCTTGGCAAGATTCACATCGGATTCGCTGATGCTGCCCACGGCGGCGTGGATCATATTCACCCGCACTTCCGTTGTGGCGAGCTGGCCCAGGGCATGGCTCAACGCTTCCAGAGAACCCTGCACGTCGGCCTTGATGATGAGTGGCAGGAGTTTCACCTCGCCTTCGCCCATCTGCTCGAACATGGATTCAAGTTTGGCGGCCTGTTGCCGCGCAAGTTTCACATCGCGGAACTTGCCTTGCCGGAAGAGGGCAATTTCACGCGCGCGGCGTTCGTCGGAAAGCACGATGGCCTCTTCCCCTGCCGCCGGTACGTCGGACAAGCCCTGAATTTCGACGGGAATGGAGGGGCCCGCGTCCCTGATCTGCCTGCCGTTTTCGTCCAGCATGGCGCGCACCTTGCCGAAGACGGAACCCGCCAGCAGCATATCGCCCGGCTTCAGGGTACCGGATTGCACCAGCATGGTGGCAACGGCACCGCGTCCCTTGTCCAGTCGCGCTTCAATGATCAGCCCCTTGGCGGGTGCATCCACCGGCGCTTTCAGCTCCAGCACTTCGGCTTGCAACAGCACCTGCTCCAGAAGATCGTCGATCCCGATATTCTTCTTGGCGGAAACATGGATGAAGGGGGAATCGCCGCCGTATTCTTCCGGCATCACGTCTTCAGCCACCAGTTCCTGCCTGACCCTGTCCGGATTGGCTTCCGGTTTGTCGATCTTGTTGACCGCCACCACGATAGGTACCCCGGCGGCCTTGGCGTGGTGGATGGCTTCCCTGGTCTGCGGCATCACGCCGTCGTCGGCGGCAACCACCAGAATCACGAGGTCGGTGGCCTGCGCGCCGCGCGCCCGCATGGCGGTAAAGGCTTCGTGTCCCGGCGTATCGAGGAAGGTAATCATCCCGCGCTCGGTTTCGACGTGGTAGGCGCCGATGTGCTGGGTAATGCCGCCCGCTTCGCCGGAAGCAACGCGGGTACGGCGGATGGCGTCCAGAAGCGAGGTTTTGCCGTGATCGACGTGTCCCATGACCGTGACCACCGGCGCGCGCGGCAAAAGCGGCGCATCCTTGTGTTCGGTTTCGGCATCATCGAGGAGAAAGGCATCCGGGTCGCCCAGTCTGGCGGCGACGGGGATGTGTCCCATTTCCTGCACGACGATCATCGCGGTTTCCTGATCCAGCACTTGATTGATCGTGACCATGGATCCCATTTTCATCAGGATCTTGATGACTTCGATGGCCTTGATGGCCATCTTGTGCGCGAGGTCTGCAACAGAAATGGTTTCCGGCACATGCACTTCATGCACAATGGGTTCGGTCGGCGCCTGGAAGCTGCCTTCGCTGACGGGCTTGGCCTGATGCTTGCCGTGTTTGCCGCTTTTCCAGTCGCTGCTGTCTCCGCCGCGCGTCTTGATTCCAGGTTTTTTGCGCTTTTCGTCGCGCGCTTCCCTGCCGCCGCGCCCTTTTTCCTTCTTGCCGCCAGCCGCCTCCGTTTTTTTGACTGCGGTGGTTTTGGCGACATGGGGTTCAGCGGGCGCTTTTTTCTCGCCCGCTGCCTTGACCACCTGACGCGAGACTTCGGCGGCCTTTTCCGCCTCGACTTTCTTCTCGGCAGCTTCACGCCGCAGACGATCCAGTTCGGCCTGCCGCCGTTGACGATCCTGCCGGTCTTTTTCCTGCTGTTCGCGCAGCTTGCGGTGGCGTTCGTCTTCTTCGGCGCGAGCCTTCAGTTCCGCTTCGCCCAGCAGGAATTGCCTGCTGATGACCTTGGTCCGGCGTGGTTTTTCACCTTCTGTCTTTTCACCCTCCGGTTTTTCCGTCGTCCTGCCTTCAGCGGATTTGGGCACATGCCTGCCGCCCGTGTGTTTTTTCCCATGTACAGCCTGTTTTCCTGAAGTTGTCTTGCTGGCAGCGAGATTTTTCTCCGCCACGGGGCGAGGAGCGGGAGGGGGCGTCTTTGCCGTACTTCCCTCTCCCTCTGCGGCGATGGCAGGTGTGGCGACTGCCGCCGTTGCCGGCGCTTCCGCTACGGGCGCGGGGAGCGTTGCCGCCACCGTTTCCACAGCAACAGGCGCGGGCGCCTCCGCTACAGAAGCGGTTGCGGGCACAACGACGGGAACGGGTTCCGTAGCAGGTGCGGGCGGCGCGGCCACTGCCGTGGCTTTCGCAACGGCTTCGGCGGCAGAATCGCGCTTGACCAACACCCGTTTTTTCCGCACTTCCACCTGCACGGTACGCGCGCGCCCGGAGGCGTCATTGGTTTTGATTTCGGAAGTTTGCTTGCGCATCAGGGTGATTTTGTTTTTGCCGTCGCCGCCGTGGGCGCGCAGCAGGAAATCCAGCAACTTCTGTTTTTCCTGTTCGGAAACAGTGTCCTTGCGCTCCGTTTTCTGCACTCCGGCCTGCGCCAGTTGTTCCAGGATGGTTTCAACGGGTTTGCCCAGTTCGTTGGCAAGCTGGGAGACGGATATTGCGGTACTCATGCTTGCTCTCCCTGCGTAAACCAGTGTTCGCGCGCCTTGAGAATCAGTGCCTTCGCTTTGTCCTCATCCAGTTCCGGGGTAATTTCCAGGAGTTCGTCCACCGCCAGTTCCGCCAGATCGTCCCGTGTCTTGATTCCCTGTGCCGCGAGTTGAGCCGCCAGCGCCTTGTCCATGCCTTCCAGCGCGAGCAGTTTCTCTTCCACGTCGGTGAGTTGTTCCTCGGTGGCGATGGCTTCGGTCAGGAGCGTGCTGCGGGCACGTTCGCGCAGGGGGTTGACCAGCGCTTCATCCAGACCTTCGATTTCCAGCATTTCCGCAATCGGCACATAGGCGATTTCTTCCAGCGTGGAAAAGCCTTCCTCGATCAGGAAGCTGGCAAGTTTCTCGTCGATGTCCAGTTTTTCCATGAAGAGCACGCGGGTGGCGGCGTTTTCGGCTTCCAGTCGCTTTTCCGATTCTTCCTGGGTCATCAGGTTGATCGTCCAGCCGGTAAGGTCAGTCGCCAGACGCACGTTCTGCCCGCCCTTGCCGATGGCGATGGCGAGGTTTTCCTCATCCACCACCACGTCCATGGCGTGTTTTTCCTCGTCGACCACAATGGAGGAAACGTCGGCAGGCGCGAGCGCGTTGATCACGTATTGCGCGGGTTCGGAAGCCCAGAGCACGATGTCGATGCTTTCGCTGGCCACGGCGTCACGCACGGCCGTCACGCGCGAGCCGCGCATCCCGACGCAGGTGCCAATGGGGTCGATGCGTGGATCGTTCGATTTGACCGCGATCTTGGCGCGCATACCGGGATCGCGCGAACAGCCTTTCAGTTCCATCAGCCCTTCCTCGATTTCCGGCACTTCCAGTTCAAAGAGGCGCATGACGAATTCCGGCGCGGTGCGGGAGAGCACGATCTGCGGCCCGCGCGCGTTGCGTTCTATGCGCAGCAGATAGGCTTTTATCCGGTCGCCGATGCGCAGGTTTTCGCGCGGAATCATCTGGTCGCGCGGCAGGATGGCTTCGATCTTGCCGGCTTCGACGACGGCGTTGCCGCGCTCCATGCGCTTGATGGTGCCGGAGACGATGTGCTCCTTGCGTTCCAGGAAATCGTTGAGGATCTGTTCCTTTTCGGCGTCGCGGATGCGTTGCAGGATCACCTGCTTGGCGGCTTGTGCGCCGATGCGTCCGAAATCAATGGGTTCCAGGGTTTCTTCCAGATAATCGCCAACTTCGACGCTGGCGTCATCCTTTTGCGCTTCGGAAATCGGCACTTGCGTTTCTTCGTTGACGAAATCTCCGTCTTCCACCACCAGCCAGCGCCGGAAGGAATCGTATTTACCAGTATCGCGGTCAATGACCACCCACACGTCCGCGTCGTCGTGAACGCGCTTTTTGGTGGCGGAAGCAAGCGCCAGTTCCAGTGCGCCAAACACCACGTCCCGCGCCACATTCTTTTCGCGGGCAAGGGCATCTACCAGCAACAACATCTCTCGGCTCATCGTCATTTCCTTTTCGCGGGTTTTTTTGCGGGCTTTTTGCCGGCGGGGGATTGCTTGCGCCCAGGCTTGCTGCCGAAATCGGGATCAAGACGCGCTTTTTCGAGGTCTTCCAGTGCGAGTTCCACCGTGCCGCCCGGCACGCCTTCGGCGTTGACCTCGTCCGGGGGCAGGGTCAGGATCAGGCGCCCCTGGACAAATGCCGTGAGCGTGCCGTGAAAATTGCGCCGGCCGGCAAGCGGCAGGCGCAACCGCGCGGTGATGCGCGCGCCCTGAAAACGCTCGAAATCGGCAGCCTTGCGCAGGGGGCGATCCAACCCTGGCGAGGAAATTTCCAGCCGCTCGTAATCCACGTTTTCCACTTCCAGAAGACGGGAAAGCTGAAAGGAAACGATCTCGCAGTCGTCGATGTCGATCCCGCCGTCTTTGCCCGGCTTGTCGATAAAGACGCGCAAAAGCCCGCTGCGCCCTGGCAACTCGAGGTCGACCAGTTCGTAGCCCATGCCATGCAGCGTCGTTTCCAGCAGTGTGCGCAAATCCATGACCCAAAACAAAAAAATGGGCTTGAAGCCCATCCAGAAAGATCCGCCCGGAGACGCCGGACGGTAGAACAAAGCGCCGAATTATAACGATTCTGGGTGAAAAGGTAAATGGCGAAGGTCCAGTTGGCTTCTGGTACGCTCGCGGTACATTGATCCACAGCATCCCACATGACCGCCCCTCCGCCTCGCATCGCCCATCTGGACATGGATGCCTTCTTCGCTTCCGTGGAACTGCAACAGTACCCGGAACTGATCGGGCAGCCCGTCGTGGTGGGTGGTGACGCAAGTTTCGCGCCGGAACTCCAGCCCGACGGCAGCCGCCGTTTTGCCCGCCTGAAA
Source organism: Zoogloeaceae bacterium (assembly GCA_031271025.1). GTDB lineage: Bacteria > Pseudomonadota > Gammaproteobacteria > Burkholderiales > Rhodocyclaceae > Azovibrio. The sequence goes on from JAISWQ010000099.1 coordinate 7,328, forward strand.
AGCTACGGCGGGCGCGGCGTGGTCACGACTTCCACCTATGCGGCGCGCGCGCTCGGCGTATTTTCCGGCATGGGGCTGATGAAGGCGGCAACCCTTGCCCCGGAAGCCTTCCTCCTGCCCGGCCGTCATGATCTCTACCGCGACTATTCCCGCCGCTTCAAGGCCGCCGTGCGCGCCATCACCCCCCGAATCGAGGATCGCGGCATCGACGAGATTTATATCGACCTCAATCCGCACGCGGAAGAGGTTCTCCTTCTGGCGCAGCGGCTCAAGGCCGCCGTGTTCGCGGCGACGGGGCTGACCTGCTCGGTGGGGATCGCCGCCAACAAGCTGCTCGCCAAAATCGCCTCCGATCTGGACAAGCCGGACGGCATTACCCTTCTGAGCGCGGAGGATCTGGAACGCCGCGTCTGGCCGCTCGCGCCGCGCAAGGTCAACGGCATCGGTCCCAAGGCGGCGGCCAGACTGGAACGCATGGGCATCACCACCATAGGCCAACTCGCGGCTACACCTGTACATGACCTCATCGCGCAGTTCGGCGCGCGCTACGGTCTCTGGCTTTCGCGTGCCGCGCAGGGGCAGGACGAACGCCCGGTAACCCCCTTTCGGGAACCCAAATCGTTCAGCCGGGAAACCACCTTCGCCCAGGATTTGCACGTGCGCCAGGACAGGACGACGCTCTCCCGCCATTTCAACGAACTCTGCGCGCGCGTGGCGGCGGATTTACAGCGCAAAGGCTATTGCTGCCGTACCGTGGGCGTAAAACTGCGCTTTGCCGATTTTCACGCCGTTACCCGCGCGCTGACCCTGCCCTCCAGCCATGCCGCCATCGCGGACGCCGACACGATCCGGCGCGTTGCGGGCGAATGCCTGAAACGCATTTCCTTCACCCAGCGCATTCGCCTCTTGGGTGTGCGCTGCGGCGGACTGGAAAAGGCAGGAACCACCGTCTTCAAAACCTTGCGGCAAAGAGATTTGTTTGCCTGGAGTGAATCGATGGATTGACCCGGCCCAAAAACTTGCGATGGCAAACACAACGGACAACTGATTCTGGTCGTTGTCACCGCATTTACAAGCGCCAGACGCTGTATCCGGCACTGGCAAGCGCCTTGGGATCAAAGGCGGCCTTGACGTCGATAAAGCAGCCGCCGGGGATGAGCTTCTGGCTGAACATGGAAATGGGCCACTCCAGAAAGACGCGATGGGAGACCGCCGCCACCAGCGCATCGGCGCGCGGCAGGTCTTCCCAGGCGGTCAGGCGGATGCCGTATTCGACTCTGGCTTCTTCCGCGTCGCAACAGGAATCATGCACGAATACCGCGATGCCATAGGTTTCGAGTTCATGAATGATGTCAATGACGCGGGAATTCCTGAGATCGCCGCAGTTTTCCTTGAAGGTCAGCCCCAGAATCGTCACCTTCGCGCCCTTGACGTGCCGGTCGGCGGCGATGATCTGCTTGACGGTCTGTTCGGCGATGAATTTACCCATGCCGTCGTTGATGCGGCGTCCGGCCAGAATCACCTGCGGGTGATAGCCCACCATTTCCGCCTTGTGCGTGAGGTAATAGGGATCGACGCCGATGCAGTGCCCACCCACGAGGCCGGGCTTGAACTTCAGGAAATTCCACTTGGTGCCGGCGGCTTCCAGCACTTCGCTGGTGTCGATGCCCAGACGGTTGAAGATGAGCGCAAGCTCGTTCATCAACGCGATGTTCAGGTCGCGCTGGGTGTTTTCGATGACCTTGGCGGCCTCGGCGGCCTTGAGACTGGAGGCGCGGAAAACGCCCGGCTTCACGATGCGTTCATAGAGCGCGGCGACTTTTTCCAGGGTTTCCGGGGTGTCGCCGGAGACGATTTTTCTCACCGTGGTCAGCGTATGCTCGCGGTCGCCGGGGTTGATGCGTTCCGGCGAATAGCCGACAAAAAAATCCTTTTTCCAGACGAGGCCGGATTCTTTTGCCAGCAACGGGATGCAGATTTCCTCGGTCGCGCCGGGGTAAACCGTGGATTCATAGATTACGATCGCGCCCTGTTTCAGATGGCGTCCGGCGCTTTGACTGGCGCCGATGAGCGGCGCGAAATCCGGGATATGCGCGCTATCCACCGGTGTTGGTACGGCGATGATGACGATGTCCGCTTCCGCCAGGCGAGCGGGATCGTTGCTGTATTCGGCAAGCGGCGCGGAAGCCATGTCCGCGTCGCTCAATTCGCGGGAGGGGTCGATGCCGCGTTGGCAAGAGGCGACCTTGACCGCCGAAATGTCGAAGCCGATCACCGGCAGGGTTTTGCCAAATTCGATGACCAGCGGCAGGCCGACATAGCCCAGACCGATCACTGCTAGCGTTGTCATGAAAGTGTTTCCCAGCAGAAAGAGCGTGAAATTATGCCACGGGAGCTGCTTGCAAAACCAGCGTTGAAAACATCTGGGGGAATGCAATCCAAAGTGGTGGTTGAGGAGTGGTTCGTTCCCCATGTTCGTCATTGCGAAGAGCAAGAGGCTCGTGACAATCCATGCGTTTTTCTGGATGGCTTTGTCGCTTTACGCCTCGCAATGACGAAATTTCCGCCACTTTGGATTGCCCCCACATCAGGGCGCATCCTGTGTGCCGGTTTTTTCCACGATGGGCGCGTTCCAGTTTCCTGTGATGTGGTAGTGAAGGCGGAAGACCTTGCTGAGTGGGTTTTTCAGGAGTTTTTGCGCAAGCAGTGTGGTCGCGCCCACGACCGGGTTGACGGCAAAGGCCACGCCCACACTGGCGGCGCCCCCGATTTCCGGGGTGACGGTCACATCCAGATTCTGGGTTTCTGCACGCATGTTCGCTTCGCCCTGCATCCGCACTTCGCCGACAGGCCCCAAAAGAATGAGTTCTCCCTGCGTTTTCAGAAGCCCTCCGGCAATGACAAGGTCGGCCTCGATGCTGTCAAAGGCCAGTCCCTGCCCCAGCACGTCGCGGAAATCCAGGCTCAGGCGGCGACTGAGGGAACTGAGCGAGAGCAGTCCCAGCAGCTTGCCGACGCCCGGTTCCATCTGCGAGAAGGTGCCCTTTTGCGCGCTGACGGCAAGCGTGCCGGTAAGAGAGGGTACGTCGAAATGCACGGGTGAACCCGCCCAGCTCAACGTGCCAAAAAGTTTGGCCTTGCCGTCTTTCAGCATATCCGCATAGCCCAGGCGTCCCAGCAGTTTGCCCGCGTTTTGCGACGCCAGCGTGAAGGTGAGTTGGGTATGACTGCCGCCGTTGCGGCGATCAAAATCCCAGGAACCGTTGCCGCTCAGTTGCGCGTCAGGGTTTTCGAGCACGATCCGGCTCAGACGCCAGCGTTCGATGGAGGGGTTATCGGGCCTGTTGCCCACGAGATTTTCCGCTTCGACTTCCAGTCGTCCCAGCGCCCGCGCGCCAACACGAAAATCTTCCACCCGCACCCAAAGCGCGGGCAGGCTTTCCTCCGTGGGGGGGTGAGCGGTTGCGGCGGCGGGCGCGTTCGTTTCACCTTCGGAATTCCCGGCAGGCAGATGGAGGCGCTTCAATTCCGCGATGAGACGTCCCTTGCCGCGGTCATCCCAGGTGAGTTCGCCCAGCGCCTCTTTGGCGGCGATGAGGGTACGCCAGCTGGACGGGGCTTTGTCATCCGCCGTGACGCGGGGAGTCAGACTGAGCGTGACATCGGAAAAATTACGTCCGAAGACGGTCAGGGTTTCCGTGTCGAGCAGGACACGCGCAAGGGGGAGCGCGGGCGTTTTGCCTGTCTGGGGCGCGTCGTCGAGAACGTGCCGCCATGCGTCCAGATTCAGGGATGGCGCGCGCAGGGAAAGGAGGATGCCCCGGTCGGGCAGGGGGCGGGGCGCTTCCCCGATGCCGAAGCTGCCGCGCTCCAGAATGGAGGTTGCGCCCTCGTTGCGCATCTGTACTTCGCCTTGCAGGCGATTGCCCAGCGTGAGGGCGAAGCGTTCGCGCTGCGCGGCGCCGATGGGGGGCAGCATGTTTTTGTCCAGTCGCAGGGGCAGGCTTTCGTCGGCGCGTTTGGCGAAAGGTTCGGGCAGATTCAGCGCCAGCCCTTGCAGGGAGGAGGTGAGGGAAAATTCCCGCCGCGCGCCAAAGGCGATGTCGGCCTGCCATGTACTCTTGCCGGAAAGCGCCGCCAGCAGGGTGGGCGGGGCGCTTTGCCGGAAGGCTTGGCGCGCGGCCTCGGCCGTCAGTCCGCCCCTGGCTTTCAGGCGGGTGACGCCCTGTTCCGTGTTGCCGGAAAGATGTATGGGCGCACCCAGGAATTTCCCGGAAAGGACAGGAATCGCAAGCCCCGTCCGGGTGAAGGCAATCTCGCCGCGCACGGATTCGGCGGCGGGCAGGCCGGGAAGAAAATGCACCCGATTGTTCGCGAGGGTGTAGCGCCCTTGCGTCCGCGTTGCGTCGGGCTGGTCGAGGGGAATTTCCAGATTCAGTCTGAGTTGCCCGGTTCCCTGAGCGCGCAGAGTATCGGTCAGGTGGTCGATGTGGGCGGCAACCGGGCTGCGCGTGATGAATTCAAGAAAGCGGGAGGTTTCCCCCTCGGCTTCCCCCGTGATGTTCAGGGTTGGTTCCTGTACCGCAAAATCGGGGAGGCTGACCGTGGTTTTCCCCAGACGAGCGCCGGAAATGACGCCGCGTGTCGCGCGGATTTCCATGCCCGCGCCAAAGGCAAGCTCGGCTTCGATGCCGCTGATTTCCGGCCATCCGGGCGCGTAGCGCAGGGTGACATCACGCGCTTTGGCGGTAATGCGGAAAATGCCCTGACGCGGATCACGGAAAGGAAAATGCGCAAGGTCGCCCTTGAGGCGCAGACTGGCCGCGTCGGCGTATCCGGCAAGGAGCGCCGCCTTGAGCCAGGCGGGGACCTCCGTGTGCACGCTCTTGGGCAAATAACGCCAGACCGCCGTGGCTTGGGCGCGGCTGAGGCTGCCTTCCAGATCGATCAGGCCGGGAGAACCGGCGCGCGCCCGCCAGATGCCGGAGAGCTTGCCATCGGCGTGCGGACTGCGAAACGCAAGGCGACGGAAGGTCACGCTGACTTCTTCCGGCGTGCCGCCGTCGGGCGTGGACAACGCCGGAAGTTTCCAGTCTACACGCGCATCCAGTTTGTCCAGGGGAATTTCGGCTTCCGCGAACACCTGCGGCAGAAAGAGCGCCGCCTTGCCGCTTTCCAGCGTGAGACTGCCGCCGCGTTCGGTGGCGTCCACCGTGCCGGAAAAATTGCGCATACCGGGAAGCGCGCCGACAGCCTTCACGCCCAGCCCGGAAAAATTCGCCGCGAACTGGTAGCGTCTCTGTCCGTTTTCCTTGTGCCAGCGCAGCTTTACATCGTTCACCTGACCACGCGGGGCGTATTGTTGCAGTCCTTTCCTGAGTTCCGCCGCCAGCGGCAGACTGGCGGCAAGCCGGGTGAGCGCGCCCAGATCCAGGGTGTTGGCGCTGAATCTGCCGCCGCCTTCCAGCGCGCTTTCGCCTTGCTTGCCCTGCCAGTCCAGGGAAAGATTGAGCGGCGCAAGCGCGGCTCCGTCGCGGGGAGTGAGCGCGAGCTTGCGGGTGGAAAGTTTGAGTTGTCCCGGTGCGTGACTGAGGGAAATGCGTCCGGAAAGCTGACGAAGCGCCAGTTCCGGCAGTTCCTGGCGCAGACGCAAGCGGGGTTCGGAAAGCGCCAGATCGGCTGTGCCGCGCCAGTTCCAGTCCTTGTCGCGCTTTTCCAGCCAGAAGCGCAGGCTGCCGTATCCTTGCGCCAGTTCGACGGGATAATCCACCCAGGCACGCCAGAAGGCGAGATCGACGCGGGCAAGATGCCCATAGAGCTTTCCGCGCCAGTCCGCGGGCGCATCCGCCGCTGTGCCGACAAGATCGCCCCGCAGTTCCAGCCGCTCCGCGCCCGGATGGGGCGGGCGGGCGGAAAGGCCAAAACGGTGGCGCGCGCCCTGATTGACAAATTCCAGGTGTACGTTTTCCAGCGCCAGCGCCGGCGCGGAACGCTGATGGTCTTCCCAGACGATGCGGGCATCCCGGATGCGGATGCGACGCTGCAGCAACAACCAGTCGAGGCTGCGGTCGTCGCGGCTGCCGGCGGCGGCGGCAATTCCCGCAACGAGAATCGTGCCATCCGCCGCGCGCTGGATGCGCAGCGCGGGACGCTCCAGCACCAGCAGCGAAAACACCGGCGCTCCGCGCCAGAAACTGAAAAGCGAACGCCAGGAAAGCACGGCCTCCACCCGTTCCAGGCTCAAGCCCGCGCTGTCATCCGGCGTTGCGCGGTCAAGGGGGGCATCCAGCCGCAGGTTTTCCAGGATCAGCGCCGGACGCAATCCCGACCAGTAGGCCTCCAGCCGCCCTATTGTCACCGGCAGGCCCAGCGCCTGGCTTGCCCTGGCCTCGATTTCCGGGATGTAGCGCGGCAGTTCCGGCCAAACCAGATAGCGCAACGCCAGGGTCAGCCCGGCAAAGGCGCAAAATCCCCCGATTACGCCCCACAGCGCCAAAGCGCGCAACGCCCGCCAGAAGGTTTTTCCGGGATGCGGTCTGGCAGACGGAACGGGGGACTGAGACGACATGGCGAGAAAAGGCGGGGAGGAAGACCGCATTGTAAGGCATAGGGCAAGAAGAACCAGGAGGGACTTTCGGTGCGGGGTGCAATCCAAAGTGGCGGGAAACTTCGTCATTGCGAGGGGCGAGGTTTCCCGCCGCTTTCAGTTGCTCCCGGCAATTTCCGGCAAGGTCTGAGCCAGACGCCTGATCTCCGCCCGCGCCCGGCGCCAATCAGGATAAAGTGCCTCCACCTCGGCCCAGAAGCGGGGGCTGTGGTTCATTTCCCTGAGGTGCGCAAGCTCATGCGCCACCACGTAATCCACCAGACCGGGCGGAAAGTGGATGAGCCGCCAGCAGAGGCGAATTTCGCCCCTGCTGTTGCAACTGCCCCAGCGGCTTTTGGCGGAAGAAAGCACAAGCGGCGGTGTCGCCACGCCCAGCCGGGCGGCATAATGCGCCAACCGTTCCAGAAAAAGAGCACGGGCATGGGTTTTGGCAAAGCGGACAAAGCAGGAGGCCAGATCATGGCCTTCCGGGATACGCAATTCCAGCACGCCCTCCTCCCGCTTCAGTCGACTGCGTGTGCTGTCTTCGGCACGCCGCAGCAGAAGCGGCTGTCCCAGCCAAGGGATCGACTTTCCTTCCGCCAACGCGGCAGCAGGAGACCGGTTTTTCCACTCCGCCAGCCTGGCCAGCAGCCAGTCACCCTGCTGGCGCAATACCGCTTCGATCTCGCCCTGGCGCGCGCGCAGCGGCACATTGACCCGCACGCCCTTGCCATCCACCCGTATCCCCAGAGTACGCCGCGCGCTGCGGACAAGACGATATTCAAGACAAACACCGCCCAGTTCAAGGCGATGAAGAGGTTCGGAAGAAGACGCCATATTCAATCGAAAGATAACAGAACGCGCCAAAACAAAAGACGCTGGAGTTTTCCCCAGCGTCTTTTTCAGGTCTTCAAACCAGCATAAAGCTGGCAATTCGATCAGAAGGTGTGCTTCAGACCGAACTGGAAGCCGTTTTGGTAGCCACCACCGTCATTGTCGGAGTCGCCAACCGTAGCACCACGCCCGTCATCGTTGTTGATGTCGGAGTAGGCAGCGTAGAAGTTGGTACGCTTGGAAAGGGAGTAGGTGTAGCCCAACGCCCATTGCTTGGCTTTGTCGCCACTGCCGTCGTCAAACTTGGATTGAGTGTAGGAAGCCAGTACCGCATGTTTGCCAAACGGCACGGTTACACCGATGAGCCAAGTCTTCAGCTTTTCGGTCTCGTCATAGTCAGCGCCCAGAATGGGGAAGGTCGCCGCACTCAGTTTACCTTTGTAGCGGTCGTAGTACGCGCCCAGCTTCGCCACTCCGAAGTCATAGGTACCACCGATAGACCATTGCGTTACCGTGGCACTGGAATCAAGGCCAGCAATAGGTTCCTTCACTTTGATGCGTTGGTAGACCGCGCCAACATCCAGCGGACCATTGGTGTAACGCGGCAGAACGGTAAATACCTTGGCGTCGCTTTCGTTGTCAACCGAGGCGCCATAGCCGATGCCATTACCTTCCTGGCCAATCGCCTGCGTAGCATAAGCAGCGGTTACGTTGAAGCCAGAGAAGGTGGGAGAAACGTAGGCCACAGCGTTGTCGACATGATCCACGTCGGCAAGGTAGTGGGTTGGAAGCCCAAGCCCAGTAGCGGCATTGAGAGCATCAATGGCACCCCCATGAAAACTAGCATCGTTATACACGTTGCGGTATTGACCAACCGTACCCGCGCCGAAAGGATCGATGGAAGCAAGGAAACCGTGACGCGGCGCGACCAGACGGCCAGCAATGGCGGTACCCCAGCCACCGGTCAGCCCCAGGAAAGCCTGTTCGCCGAAGAGCTTGTCATGGGAACCGTCGTCGGCCTTGAAGCCGGCTTCCAGCACGAACAGCGCGGTGGTGCCATTACCCAAATCTTCCACGCCCTTGAAACCGATCACGGAAGTCGCCGATTGACCAGAGTCAATGGAGTTTTTGGAACCAATATGTTTGTCAACGTGGTCGCCACGATGGGAGAAGCCCACATCCACAGTGCCGTAGATGGTGACGTTGGTTTGCGCGAAGGCCGCGCCGGAGAGCAGGCTGGCTACTGCCAGAGAGATCAGGTTACGTTTCATGCAGAAAGCTCCTAAGGAAAGAGTTGAGAAAAGGTTTTGCCTTTGCGTTACCACGATCATTTGACACCGTGATGACACATTTCCACGCCTTGCGACGTAAAACCAGCGGTTATTCTCTAGAAAACACTATCCCCAGGCAAGCACAAGCTGCCTCTCCAGCAGCAAAAAAACCACAAACGTCGCATTGGCACAACATCGACGCCAGCAATCCACAGACCCACAAACTGGAATTTGTCACGCACCAAGTCATTACGAGGCGAGGAGCCATGCGCCTCGCAATAATTGCACCGTCATTGGCCACAGGCTCGTGGCAATCCAAACGACCTTTCAGATTGCCTTGGCGCTTGGGAGGACTGAACCGCCGCACCTTTCTTGCGGGCGGGGTTTCAAATCGGTGTTGGTTTTACGATGAATTGTCGCGTCGCTGCGTGGCGATTTTTCACCTCAGGCGTAAATGGATCATTGGTAATACCAATTATACACATTGGTAAATGGCCTGGTTTTTGTGTAACCTGTTGAAATTCCAGTATCAATTGACCATTTTTCACCCGATTTCCGCTATTTTCCCGGTTTTTCCGGGATTTTTCGTAGACTTGCCAGCGGTCTGGTTCATCGCTAGAATTCGTGGCCTTACCAATTGTGAAACCCGTTCCGGGTTGCTGTTCATGACTTTGGGCAAACGCTCCGTGCCGGAAAAACGCGCTGACGCCATTGCGTCGGATCTGGAGCGCCGCATTCTGGAAGGAACCCTCGCGCCCGGCGTGCGGCTGCCTTCGGAGCGGGAAATGGCCGCGGAACTGGGGGTCTCCCGTCCCTCGTTGCGCGAGGCGTTGCAAAAGCTCGCCTCACGCGGTCTGCTGCGTAGCCGTCAGGGCGGCGGTCATTTCGTTACCGACCGGCTGGACGCGCATTTCGCCGATCCCTGGCGGATGATGCTCGCCTCCCACCCCGATCTGCGCGAGGACGTGCTGGAATTCCGCCGCGCGCTGGAAGGTCAGATGGCGGAGTGGGCAGCAGCGCGGCGCACCGGGGAAGATATCGAACGGCTGGAGGCGCGTTTCGTTGCGCTGGAAACCGCCTTTGCGCGCGAAGGCGAAACGGCGGCGGCGCGCGGCGCGGTGGATACGGCCTTTCATCAGGCCATTGCCGAGGCCGCGCACAACACATTGACCGGCCATCTCGCCGCGACGCTGCTTTCCCTCATGGAAAACGACATTCAGCTCAATCTCACCGAGCTTGCCGCCGCGCCGCGCGCCTTTGCGCTGCTGGGGACGCAGCACCGGGCGCTGTTCGAGGCCATCCGCGATGGCGATGCCGTCGCCGCCCGCAGCGCGGCTGAAACCCATCTTGATTTCGTCCGCGAAAGTCTTGCGCAATCCCTGCGCGCGCTGGCGCGGCGTGAAACCGCTGCCCGTCGCCTGAAGCCGACGGGTTCTTTCCTCTCTCTTTCACCCCTTGATTCCCGAAAGGAAACCCGATGAGCACTGCCTATGTCATTCCCTTTGAACACCTGCGCAAGGAGGACGTCGACCAGGTTGGCGGCAAGAATTCCTCGCTGGGCGAGTTGATCAGCCAACTGGCCGACGCGGGCGTGCGCGTGCCGGGCGGTTTTGCCACCACGGCGCAGGCATTCCGCGATTTTCTGGCGCAAAGCGGACTGGACAAAAAAATTGCCGACACGCTGGAACACCTGAACGTGGACGACGTAAACGCGCTCGCCAGAATCGGCGGACAAATCCGCCAGTGGGTTGTCGACACCCCCTTTCCGCTGGAGTTGACAACGGAAATCACCGAGCAATACCAGCGGCTCATCAAGGATTCCGGCAGCGAAGTCTCCTTTGCCGTGCGCTCTTCCGCCACCGCCGAGGATTTGCCCGACGCTGCTTTCGCCGGACAGCAGGAAACCTTTTTGAACATTGTTGGCCTGGACAACATCCTGCACGCGATCAAGGAAGTTTTTGCCTCGCTCTACAATGATCGGGCCATTGCCTACCGGGTGCACATGGGCTTTGTCCATGCCGATGTGGCGCTTTCCGCCGGGATTCAACGCATGGTGCGCTCCGACAAGGGCGCGGCGGGCGTGATGTTTACACTCGATACCGAATCCGGTTTCCGTGACGCGGTATTCGTGACAGCCTCCTACGGTCTCGGCGAAACCGTGGTGCAGGGCGCGGTGAACCCGGATGAGTTCTATGTGCACAAGCCCACGCTGAAAGCGGGCAAGAAGGCGGTGGTGCGCCGCAATCTTGGCTCCAAGATGATCAGGATGACCTTCTCCACCGAAAAAACCGTGGGCAAATCAACCGTCACCGGGGAAGTGGCGGAAGCCGATCGCAACCGCTTTGCCATCACCGACGCGGAAGTGGAAGAACTCGCCCGCTACGCCCTCATCATCGAGGAACATTACGGACGTCCCATGGACATCGAGTGGGGCAAGGACGGCGTCGACGGCAAGCTCTACATCTTGCAGGCACGCCCCGAAACCGTGAAAGCGCGCGCCGACGGCAACCGGCAGGAAAAATTCAGGCTGCAAACCTTCTCCAGGGTGCTCGCCTCCGGGCGAGCCATCGGGCAGAGAATCGGCGTGGGGCCGGTGAAAATCGTGCATGACCCGAAAGAAATGGACAAGGTGCAGCCCGGTGACGTGCTGGTTGCCGACATGACCGACCCCAACTGGGAACCCGTGA
>JAISWQ010000128.1 GCA_031271025.1 Zoogloeaceae bacterium
CCCCCCCCCCCCCCCCCCCCCCCCCCCCCGCCCCCCCCCCCCCCCGCCCCCCCCCCCCCCCCCCCCCCCCCCCCCCCCCCCCCCCCACAAACTACCAAGGACATTTCGGGAACGCTCCATTTCAGGGGTTGATGAATCGGTTCAGGAAAACCACGTACCATGATAACAAGAATAAGTCTCAGTTTCAATAACGATCACCGGAAAAATTTATCGTTTTGCTTGCCCTGTACGCGGACTCTGTTTTAGAATCGCCCGTTTCCCCGGACGGGATTTTCTGGAGCAACGATCATGGCGCGTGTTTGCCAAGTTACGGGCAAGACCCCGATGGTGGGAAACAATGTTTCCCATGCCAACAACAAAACCAAGCGTCGCTTTCTGCCGAATCTGCACTATCGCCGTTTCTGGGTAGAGAGCGAAAACCATTTCGTGCGCCTGCGCGTGTCCAACGCCGGTCTGCGTACCATCGACAAGGTCGGCATTGATGTTGTGCTGGCCGATCTGCGCCATCGCGGCGAAATCTGATAAGGGAGGACAGGGATCATGGCCAAGGGCGGACGCGAAAAAATCAAGCTGGAATCCACAGCAGGTACCGGACACTTCTATACGACTTCCAAGAACAAGCGCACAACGCCGGAAAAACTGGAATTCATGAAGTATGACCCGAAAGCGCGCAAGCATGTGCTGTACAAGGAAATCAAGCTGAAATGAGACAAGGGCGGCAGGCATTCTGCTGCTCACACCTCTCCTTGTTGGTTTGCCAACAAAAAAACCGCCTCGTGAACAAATGCGTGGCGGTTTTTTGTTGGGTGCATCATCCTTCCACTTCGTCATTGCGAGAGACACTCAGGTGTCACATGTCATCCGTTCGCACGACGCTGCCCAACCTCATGCTCCCCCCGGATTGCCGGGGCTGATCCCGCGCCTCTCCCTTCCGGGATGGGCGTATAATCCGCCTCCCTTACCGATTCCACCGGTTTTTCCCCATGTCCTGTCTTCCCTTGCGCCATTTGTCGCGTACAACTTTTTTCTGCCTGCTGTACCTCTTCGCCCTCTTTCCGGCTGCCGCGCAGCAAACGCCCGCCGCCCCTGTGCTGGCGGCCAAGGCCTGGATTCTGGTGGAGTTCGGTTCCGGACAAACGTTGACGGCGCACCAGCCCGATCTCCGTCTGGAGCCGGCCTCGCTCACCAAACTGATGACGGCCTATCTCACCTTTTCCGCCCTGCGCCAGAAAACGCTGACCCTCGCCGATCCCATCACGGTCTCCGAAAAAGCCTGGCGCATGGGGGGCTCCAGGATGTTCATCCGGGTTGGCACGAAAGTGCCAGTGGAAGACCTCATCAAGGGCATGGTGGTACATTCCGGCAATGACGCCAGTGTGGCGCTGGCCGAAGCTGTGGCGGGGAGCGAGGAAGCCTTCGTCGGGATGATGAACAGAGAGGCGCTCCGCCTGGGGATGAAATCCACCCGCTTCAAGAACGCCACCGGCCTGCCCGACCCCGAACACTACGCGACCGCGCACGATCTTGCCCTGCTCGCCACCGCCCTGATCCGTGATTTTCCGCAGGAATACGCAACGTATTACCGCATCCGTGAATTTCGCTACAACAACATCAACCAACCCAATCGCAACCGCCTGCTCTGGCACGATGAGAGCGTGGATGGGGTCAAGACGGGTTCCACCGACGCGGCGGGTTTTTGCCTCATCGCCTCGGCCTCGCGCAACGGGCGGCGGCTGCTTTCCGTCGTTCTGGGCACAGCCAGCGACAATGCCCGATCCTCGGAATCCCTGAAGCTCCTCAACTGGGGCTATCAGGCGCGGGAAGCCTTCCGTCTCTACGCAGCCAACACGCCGGTATCCCGCTTCAAGGTCTGGAAAGGCAGCGCCGCCGAAGTCGAGGTCGGCTTTCAACAGCGTGACTTCATCATCGCCATCCCCAAAGGACAGGGCAACAAGCTGAAAGCCGAACTCGTCTCCCGCCAGCCGCTCATCGCCCCCGTGCAAAAAGGACAGGCCATCGGCACCCTGCGCCTGACGCTGGAAGGCAAGCCCTATGGCGAATACCCGGTCGTGGCGCTGGCAGACGTCGGCGTGGGGGGCTGGTTCCGCCGTCTTCTGGACAGCATCCGGCTCTGGTTTTGAGGAAAGCGCCATGCGCGAAACGCCGGAAAGCCTCCCCCTGATCGAATACCCCTGCGCCTTCCCCCTGAAAATCATGGGGCGGGCGGAAGCGGAGCTGGCCAAGATCGTGCTGGAAATCGTACAGCGCCACGCCCCGGATTTTGCCCATGAACAGATGGAAACCCGCGCGAGTTCCAGCGGCAATTACCTGAGTTTTACCTGCACTGTCACCGCCACCTCGCGCCCCATGCTGGATGCCCTTTACCGCGAACTCACCGCGCATCCGCTCATTCGCTACGTGCTCTGAAAACCGTATGTCCCTCCGCATCCGCCGCCTGGGGCACGTGGAATATCAGCCCACCTGGGCGGCCATGCGCGATTTCACACAGGCACGCACCCCGGAAACCCCGGACGAATTCTGGCTCCTGGAACATCCGCCTGTCTTTACCCTGGGTCAGGCCGGCAAACCTGAACACCTGCTGCGCGATATTGGCATTCCCGTGGTCGCTACCGATCGGGGCGGCCAGATCACCTATCACGGCCCCGGTCAGGTCGTGATTTACCTCCTCCTTGACCTGCGCCGCCGCAATCTGAAAATCAAGACGCTGGTGGCGCAAATCGAAGCCGCCGTGATCGCCCTGCTTGCAGCAGGCGGCATCACCGCCAACCGTCGTCCCGGTGCGCCTGGTGTCTACGTCGGCGCGGACGGCAGCGGCGCAAAAATCGCCGCGCTGGGCCTGCGGGTGAAAAACCATTGCAGCTATCACGGCGTGAGCCTCAATGTCGACATGGATCTTTCCCCCTTTGCCGCCATCAATCCCTGTGGCTACCCTGGCCTTGCCGTTACCCAGACCCGCGATCTGGGGATTCCCTGGACGCCCGCAGAAGCAGGTGAAGTACTCTGCGCGCATCTGCTGGAATCGCTCTGAGTCATGCGCATCACTCTCCTGTAGAATACGTTTCTTTCCCGGATTCCCCCGCATTTCATGATCGGCATCTTGCTTGTTACCCACGGCACACTGGGCGAAGCCCTGTTGCAAAACGTCTGCCACGTTCTCAACCATCGTCCGCCGCAGCTTGCGCAACTGGGCGTGGCGGCCCAGGACGATCCGCTCGACATTCTTCCCACTGCGCGCTACCTGCTGGCAGCGGTGGATCATGGGGAGGGCGTGCTGGTGATGACCGATCTCTATGGCGCCACGCCCGCCAATGTCGCCCTGAAACTTCTGGAGCCCGGCCGGGTCGAAGGGGTGGCCGGAATCAATCTTTCCATGCTGTTGCGCGCGCTCACCTATCGGGACAAGGATATGGAAACCCTGGTCGCCAAAGCCATCAGCGGCGCTTGTAACGGCGTGCTCAACATGCGCAAGGAAGTCTGATGCAACGCGAGGAAACCTGCATCGTCAACAAGCTGGGCTTGCACGCCCGCGCCTCCGCCAGGCTCACGCAGACGGCGGGGCGTTTTGCTTCCGAAGTCTGGCTGGAAAAAGGCGAGCGCCGCATCAACGCCAAAAGCATCATGGGTGTAATGATGCTGGCGGCGGGCAAGGGCAGCACTGTCATGGTGGAAACGGAAGGACGCGACGAGGCGGAAGCCATGCGGGCGCTCCTGGCGCTCATCGCCAGCCGCTTTGGCGAAGAGGAATAGCCGTGAGTTTCACCCTTTCCGGTCTGGCTGTTTCCGAAGGCATCGCCATCGGACGGGCGCTTCTGGTGGCGCGCGCCACGGTGGAAGTCAAGCAGGTTTCCATCACGTCCCGGCAGGTGGAAAAGGAAATCCAGCGACTGGACGCCGCCTTTTCCGTCGTGCGCGGGGAACTTACCGACCTGAAGGCGCAGGCGGGCGACGCACCTTCCGAACTCTTCGCCTTCATCGACCTGCACATCATGTTCCTTTCCGACCCGGAAATCATCGACGTGCCCAAGACCCTCATCGGCGAACGGCTCTGCAATGCCGAATGGGCGCTGACGTTGCAGATGGACCATCTGGTGCGCCAGTTCGAGCAGTTTGAAGACCCCTATCTGCGCGAGCGCAAATATGACGTGGTACAGGTGGTGGAACGGGTGCTGAAGGAACTGATGGGGCATCCCGCCCGCCGCGGCAAGAACAAGAACGACAGCGAACGAATTCTCATTGCCCATGATTTTTCCCCCGCCGACCTGATCGGCTTCAAGGCGCGTCCCTGCGCCGCCTTTGTGACCGAAGTGGGGGGGGCGACCTCGCACACGGCCATTCTCGCGCGCAGCATGAGCATTCCGGCGTTGCTGGGTACGCGGCGGGTACGCAGTCTGACGCGCGATGGCGAATGGCTGATCGTCGATGGCGCGCGCGGGGTGCTTATCGTCGATCCCGACGCACGGGTGCTGGAAGAATACCGCATCCGCAAGGAGCAACTGGAACTCGAACGCGCCAAGCTGAAGCGCCTCAAGACCGCCCCGGCGGAAACTCTGGATGGCGAATCCGTCACCCTGCTTGCCAACATCGAGCTTCCCGGCGACGCGGCAGACGCGCTGGCCTCTGGCGCGGAAGGCATTGGCCTGTTCCGTACCGAATTTCTCTTTCTCGGACGCCCCGACATTCCCTCCGAAGACGAGCAGTTCGAGGCTTACCGGAAAGTCGCCAGGACAATGGAGGATCGACCCGTCACGATCCGCACCTTCGATCTGGGCGGCGACAAGCGGCTGGATACGCAGCGCACGCCCACCAATCCGGCGCTGGGACAGCGCGCCATTCGCCTTTCGCTGGCCGAGCCGCGTTTTTTTCACACGCAACTGCGCGCCATCCTGCGCGCCTCGCGCTACGGCAACATCAGGCTGCTCGTGCCCATGCTCTCGCATGCCTACCAGATCGACGCCGTGCTTGCGGCGGTGGAAGAGGCCAAGGCCAGCCTGAAACGTGACCGCATCGCCTTTGACGAACACATGGCCGTGGGCGGCATGATCGAAGTGCCCGGCGCGGCGCTGGCCATCAACATGTTCCTGAAACGCCTTGATTTTCTGTCCATTGGCACCAATGACCTAATCCAGTACACCCTTGCCATCGATCGTACCGACGAGCTGGTGGCCAATCTTTACGATCCCCAGCATCCAGCGGTGTTGATGCTGGTGGCGCACGCCATCAACAATGCCGTCAAGGCCGGGATTCCGATTTCCGTCTGCGGCGAAATGGCGGGATCGCCACGTTATACCCGTCTGCTCCTGGGTATGGGGCTGCGGATCTTTTCCATGCACCCCGCGCAGATTCTGGGCGTCAAGAGCCGCATTCTGCAAGCCGAAACCAACGAACTCGCGCCCTTGGCGCGTCGCATCCTGCGCCTCGATGAAACGCCCAAGGTGGCGGATGCGGTCGACAAACTCAACGCGATGGAAGGATATGCCGAATGAGCCGCCTGCTCTCCCTGTTCCTGTGTGTGCTGACGATGCTGCCCCTTGCCGCCCACGCGGACACCTGGTCTCCCTCCGTGCGGAAAAGCCTTGCGGCGGCGCTGGAATGCCGCTCCCTCCTTGCTTCCAATGCTCCGGCGCTCGCGTCCTTGACGCCGCTTCCGGCGGCAACAGGCCGTCAGGGGCATCAGGCGCTGCCCCCGGAAAATTTCCGCCTCTTCGGTCTTCCCGTGCACAAAATCTGGCTTTTCCACGACGGCGGCAACAAGGCTGCCAGCATGGTCGCCATTGCCGCCTTCCAGGAAAACGTGGACTGGAAACACCTCGTTCGCGCCGCAAGGCTGCATGAGGAATCCCTCATGGGGGAAACCGCCTTTGTGCGCCAGACGGCCATCGGCCTGCTGGAAGGCTGGCGGGAAAAGCCTTTCTGGGTCGAACAGGCCGAAGCCTCGCAACCTGCCGCGGCAAAAGCCAGACACGTTTATCTCGCCTGCGGCACGGGCGGCGAAACCACGAATGTACTGCCCCTGCGCCCGGAAGCGCGCAAGCCATGAATCCTCCACGCGGACAAAGCCTGCGCCCCCTTTTTTTCGTTCCCAGTCTGGACTTTCCATCATGAGTCTTCAATGCGGCATCGTTGGCCTGCCCAACGTCGGCAAATCCACCCTTTTCAACGCCCTGACCCGCGCCGGCATAGAAGCGGCAAACTATCCTTTTTGCACCATAGAACCCAATGTCGGCATCGTCGAGGTGCCTGATCCGCGCCTTTTGCAACTGGCGGAAATCGTCAAACCCCAGAAAGTCCAGCACGCCATCGTGGAATTCGTCGACATCGCCGGACTGGTGGCGGGCGCATCCAGGGGGGAGGGGCTGGGCAACCAGTTTCTCGCCAACATCCGCGAAACCGACGCCATCGTGAACGTCGTGCGCTGCTTCGATGATCCCAACGTCGTGCATGTCACGGGCAAGGTCGACCCTGTCGCCGACATTGAAACCATCATCACCGAACTGGCGCTCGCGGATCTTGCCAGCGTGGAAAAGGCTTACGCCCGCGATCACCGCAAGGCGCAATCTGGCGACAAGGAGGCGAAAAAACTCGTCGCCGTGCTGGAAAAACTGAAACCGCACCTGAACGAAGGCCGCCCCGTCCGCACCCTGGCGCTTTCCGATGAAGAAAAGGCGCTGATCAAGCCCCTCTGCCTGCTCACCATCAAGCCCGCGATGTATGTCGGCAACGTGCTGGAGGATGGTTTCGACAACAATCCCCATCTTGATCGCCTGCGTGCCTTCGCCGCCAGGGAAGCGGCTCCGGTTGTGGCCATTTGCGCCAAAATCGAGGAAGAACTCGCCGATCTGGACGATGCCGACAAAAAAGCCTTCCTCGCCGACCTGGGTCTGGAAGAACCGGGTCTCAACCGCCTCATCCGCGCCGGGTATGAATTGCTGGGGTTGCAGACCTATTTCACGGCGGGCGTAAAAGAAGTCCGCGCCTGGACCATCCACCGGGGCGACACCGCGCCCAAGGCGGCGGGCGTGATCCACACCGACTTTGAGCGCGGCTTCATCCGCGCGCAAACCATCGCTTTCGAGGATTTCATCCAGTTCAAGGGCGAAGCAGGCGCCAGGGAAGCCGGCAAAATGCGCGCGGAAGGAAAGGATTACCTGGTGAAAGACGGGGATGTGCTGAACTTTTTGTTCAA
>JAISWQ010000131.1 GCA_031271025.1 Zoogloeaceae bacterium
GAGGAATTCGTTACCCTGACAGTGAAGATGGCGAACGCCTTTGGCATGTCGGCGGAAGCCGCCGGGCAGTCGTCCGCCGTCATCATGAATTCCTTCGCCCTGCCGATGGCACGCCTCCACGAAGTCGCGGACGCGATCAACGTGCTGGGCAATTCGATGGCGACCACAGAACGCGACATCATCGAGGTAATGACGCGAATTGGCGGCGCGTCGCAACAGTTCGGCCTCACTGCCGAGCAGGCGGCGGCGCTTTCCGCCTCCCTCCTTTCCCTGGGCAAGTCGCCGATGGTGGTGGGCACGTCCATCAACGCGCTTCTTTCTCGTCTGCAAACGGCCAATGTGCAGGGCGACGAATTCCGGGTGATGCTGGAGCGCATGGGGGTATCGGCGGAGCAACTGGCCGCCGACATCCGGGAAAACCCGCAACAGGCGCTGCTCACATTCCTGCAAACCCTCTCCCGGCTGGACAAACAGTCGCAGGCCGAAGCGCTGGTCAAGCTCTTTGGGCAGGAATATCAGGACGACATCGCCTCGCTGCTCTCCACGCTGGGGCAGTACGAAGCGGCGCTGGGGCGGGTCAGCGACAAGGAAGCCGTGGCGGGGTCGCTGGAGGCCGAATACCAGAAGCGCCTGAAAACCACACAGGCGCAACTGGACATCATGAAACAGAATTTCGAGAACCTCGCCATCACGCTGGGGAACACGCTCCTGCCGCTGATAAAAAGCCTGGCAGGGATATTTGGCGACGCGGCGAAGGCCATCAACGTGATAACCGACACGTTTCCCGGTCTTACCCTCATGGCGGAAATACTCGCCGCCGCTGCCGTGTCCGCTGGCGGTCTGCGCCTTGCGCTGGCGGCAATGGGCGTAGTCGGCGCCAAGGTCATCGGCGCAATGATGACCGACCTCCGCATGATGAATCAGGGGATTGGCGCTGCCGTCGGGCAGGTGGGCAAGCTGAAGGCCGCTTATGGCGTGATGGCGGCGGCCTTGATCGGCTGGGAAATCGGCACCCACCTGAGAGAAGAATTCCTCATCGTCGAACAGGCGGGCATCGCGCTGGCCGCCGGATTCACCCGGCTCATGGAGCGGGCCAAGGCGGCTTGGGAAATCATGAAACATCCGGGCAACATCTCCGCCATCCTGGATGAAATGCGGGCGAACCTGAAAGCCATCGACGATGAATACGCGGAGCTTTTCGCCGCTGCGGAAAAAGCGCGTCAACAAAAGAACGCGCCAAAGACCAAGGACGCGCCAAAGGCCGCGCCAAAGGACGCGCCAAAAACAACGCTGGCTCCGGATCCAAAAGTCCCTCGCGGTGGCGGCGGCGGCGCGAAGCGCGATCCGGTTGCCGAAGCCAATCTTTCAAAAATGCGCGATCTCACCCGGCAACTGGTGGAAGTCGAGCAACAGCGGGCGAAGGCGGAAGCGGGGATATTTGAATCCACCACAAAGGCGCGCGACGCGCTGGAAATCTGGCTTGCGACCGACGAAAACGCCTTGAAGCTCTCCGCGCAGGAGACGGCGGCGCGGCGGGCGCAAGCGGACGCCGTGGATACCGTCACGGCCTCGCTCAAAAATCTCAACGATGCCAACAAGCGGCAGAAGGACATCGCCGCCGCCATGCCCGCCATTACCTTGGAACTCGCCAAGATGCGGGGCGAGGACACGGCGGCGCGGGAGATTGCCGCAAAGTACAAGGAAATCCGCGACAAGCTGCAAGCCGAACTGGATTCCGGCAGCCTCACCGCGCAGGCCGATCTGGACATCGTGGTAAAGCTGCAAGGGCTGGAAGAGCAAAAGGCAAAGCTGGACGGGGTGCTGGCGACCGTGGAAAAAATCCGCGCCCTGCAAAGTCAGGAAGAGCAGAGCATCCAGACCGGGCGGGAAATCGGCACCCTGACCGAAGTGGAAGCGCAGGAAAAGCTGCTCAACCTGCACCAGAAAATCGGCGCGGAATTGCTGAAGCAAAAGCCGCTGCTGGAGACGCTCGCCAAAGCGCCCGGCATCGTCGGCGAGCAGGCACGGGCGGCACTGGCGCAGCTCGATGACCAGATGAACCGCCTCAAGGCCACCACCACGCTGTTCGAGATGACGGTCAAGAATGGCTTGACCAGCGGCCTGCAATCAGCGATTCAGGGGCTGGCGGACGGCACCATGACCCTGCGCGAGGCGATCCACGAACTGGCTTCCACCGTGGCGCAGTCGCTGCTCAAGATGTACGCCGACAACGCCGTCCAGTATTTTATACGCGAGGGGGGGCCGCTTTCCGGGTTTTTCGCGGCGGCCAACAAGGGCGCGGACGGCGCGGGCGGGTTTCTGGGGGCGCTGTTCGGCAACGGCGTTCAGCAGCCAGCGGAAGGCGGCGCGCTGACGGCGGCCTCCGGCCAGCTCTCCACGGCGTCCGGGCAATTCCAGGCGGCGGTAACGCAGTTCCAGAGCGCCATCGCCTCGCTGACCGGTTCGGCCACCACGCTGACCGGCTCGGCCACCACCCTCACCAGCGCGGGCGCGACGCAGACGACAGCGGCGGGAATGCAGACAACGGCAGCAGGGCTGCAAACGACCGCGGCGGGTATGGAAACCACGGCGGCCAGCCTGCAAAGCACGGCGGGCGGTTCGCTTTCCGCAGCGGCAACGCAGCAGATGGCGGCTGCCGGAGCACTTCAGGGCGCGGCGGCGACAGGCGCGGCTTCCGGCGGCGGGGGAGGCGGCATTGGCGGCTTATTCAGCGGCATCATGTCGCTCTTCGGCTTTGCCGAAGGCGGCGCGCTGCCGGGGCATTCGGTTTCCAATACTTCCGACAATACCCTTTACTGGGGCACGCCCGGCGAGTTCGTCACCCGGCGCAAGATTGTACGGCAGCCCGGCACGCGCGCCTTTCTGGAGGCGCTCAACCGGTACGGACTTGCCTCTGCCGCTCGTTTCGCCAAATTCCACGCCCTGCCCGGCTTCGCCGACGGCGGCTACATCCCCGCGCCCCCGGTTGTCGCTTCGCCCATGCGCCAGATCGCGGCCAATTTCAGCCCGGCAGCCGCGGGCGGCTCCACCTCCGTAGATAACCGCATCGCGCTCAATCTCATTGACGACCCGGAGCGCATCGCCTCGGTGCTCAGAACCGCGGCGGGCGAAAAGGCGATGACCATCATGCTCAGCAGAAACCCCAAGAAATTCCGGCAGATTCTGGGCCTCGGCTGATCTCTGACCCCTGACCACGGAACCCTGACCATCATGCCTTCCATCACCGGATTTGTTGATGATACCGACCAGCTTGCGCATTTCGCGTTGCTGGAAACGATCCAGACCTTTGCCAACGCCAACGGCTGGGAAACCTTGCGCTACGCCGATACAGGGGTCGATAACCATGAGTTGATCCTCAAAGGTTCCGGCTACAGCGGCGCGGAAGAGATTTTTATTGCCTTCAGAACCTACCAGAATCCCGGCGCGGACTGGTACAACATCTGTTGTTACAGCCTTACCGGCTATGTGCCGAGCAGCCCGGTTACAGCACAGCCGGGGGTTGTTTTCAGCGCGGTACCCTGCCACAACCAGCGCATCGACTACTGGATCACACTTTCGCCGCAACGCATCGCGGGCGCGTTGAAAGTGGGCACGCCGGTCTATGAAAGTTTTTATCTCGGCAAGTTTTTTCCATACGCGCGCCCCAGCCAATACCCCTATCCGATTGTCTGCGCGGGGATGCTGAACGGCGCACCAGAAACGCGATTTTCCGATACCGCGTACATGATGCCCTACTACGGCAACAGGGAGAACCTCAAAATGCGCAGCCTGGAAGGCTGGATCACACCGCATGTTTTTCCGCACTTCCTGAACACAGGGAATATCAATGAAGTGCGGGACACCTTCGGCACCTACATGCTATTGCCGCTGGAAATGCTGACGCCCAATGCCAACGTCTGGGGTTGCCTTGAAGGCGTGTTCTGGATCAGCGGCTTTGATAACGTGGTCGAAAACACCTTGAGCCTCGACGGTAAAACGTACGTCGTGATCCAGGACGTGTACCGTACCGGGCACAACAACTATTACGCATTGCTTCTTGATTGAAGGATCAACATGCCCTACAGCATTGGAATCACGCCCATTTTGGATGACTTGAGGACTGCCGTGATCAACGGCGCGGTCACGGCAGGGTTTGTGGACAGGGGCGCAGGCCCCTATGGCGTCGGCTCGCGCCTGCTGTCGCTTGGCGCGACCTGTTTTTACGAACTTGCGATCCGGGATGGCCGTCTCTGGCTGCGCGGCGCGAGCGACGCCGGGTTTGCCGACGCCAGCGGCTGGGTCTCGCTCTGTGCGGATGATTGGTTCAACATCGTCTATCCGGCCACATGGCGCGTGTTTGCCTTTGCCGATGAGGTCTATCTCGTCGTACAGCATCAGGTCAACTGCTGCCACTGGCTGGCGTTCGGCAAGTCGACGATTCCGCTGCCCGCGTCCGGCTGCTGGGTTGCGGCATCCTATCTTGGCCAGACTGGCGGCGAATACGAAACAACTCTTCTTTGGGATGGCGGCTCAGGGACTACGTACCGGCAAACGAGCTGCCGACTGTTTGGGGGATACGGGGCTGCGAATAGCTTTCTGCACACGGAAGCCGGGCAGTGGAACCTGTCGAATTCAATAACGGCAAGCAGATTCCCGCTCGCTTTACTCGATGCGCAGCCGTCTGCCTATAATCAGGAGGCCATCCTGATCCCGGTTATCGCGTTTGCCGTCACGCCCAGCCTCATGGGGCCTGGCGTGCAACTGCAACACGCCCGCAACCTGCGCATCGACCACTACGAATTTGCGCAGATCATTACCCTGGGCGGGGATAAATGGATGGTTTTCCCGTGGTACAAGAAGAATACCAACCCGCGTAGCTATGAAAGTCGGGCCACGGGAACCTTCGGCTGGGCTGTGCGCTACGAAGGACCTTGAGAAATGACCGTCCTGATCGGCATGACCCTGTTCGGCTGCGAGGGCGGCCTGACAGACAACCCCAACCTCGCGGGAGAATTCTGGGGCTATACATGGCAATCGCCGCCGGATGCATGGCCGGTCATCTGGGGCGGCGCGGAAAGCATGGCCGCGCCGTCGATTACCGCCGCGGCAAACGGCCCGGTCGTCACGCATTTTCCCGTCGAGGCGAATGGCCGCGTTCTCAACGGGCATCGGCTGGCTTCCTGGTTTGAAGACTTCTATTTGCGCACCCACGTTTTTCCCGCGCGGCTCGATCTGGGCAGCGTGGTCACCACGTTCTCCGAAGAAATCTTTCTCTGGAACGCCTGGCTCGTTCCCAAGACCCTGAACGGATTTTCGGCGCTGCCGGAAGGCGTCAGCCTTGCGGCGGTTGACCTCCCCGATCTGCCCGCGACGGTTCCTGCCCTGAAGGAAGTCGCGTGGGTGATGACGGTTGTGCCCACCGGCCCGGCGCGCATTGACGAGAAGATCGTCTTCGACTTCGAGGCGTCCAACGATCCCATACTGGAAGTTGTGGGTAGTCGCGTCGTCGCCTGGGCCTGGCCGCCAAACTGGAAAGAGGGCGTTGCGGAAACCCTGGAATGGCAGACGGACGTGCTGCAATCGCCCGCCGGATTTGAACAACGCCGGGCGCTCAGGATCGCGCCGCGGCGGGGATTCGAGGCGGAGTATCTGATTCATGCCCAGGCGCGGCAGGTACTGGATAGTTTTCTTTCGGCCTGGAGCGACAAGGAAGTCGTTTTACCGATTTACACCGACGCCGCCTGGCTTGCGGCGGAACTCCCGGCGGGCGCGGATTTTATTCCCTGCACGACCGCGCGCCGGGATTTCAGCGAGGGCGGCCGCGCGCTCCTGATCCCGGAAGCGCCGGATTCCGCGACGCCCCTGACGTGCGAGGCGGTGGATGTTGTCGGCGTGGAACCCGGCGGCATTCACACGCGCTGGCCGGTTGCGCGCACCTGGCCGCCCGCGTCGAGGCTTCTCCCCGCGCGCCGCGCCTGGCTGACTGAACCGCCGGAAATGACCCGCCTGAGCGACAGGCTCATTTCCATGCGCGCGCGCTTCGAGGTTGTCGAGCCGTGCGACTGGCGCGAGGACTGGACGCCGGCGCAAACATGGCAGGGAATTCCGGTGTGGATGACGCCGCCCAACGAAAACAAGGATTTGTCGATCGCGGTCGAGCGGCTGACGACGCAACTCGATTCGCTCTTTGGCGCGCGTGTCCGCCACGATTCCGCCGGATTGGGTTTTTACAGCCGCGAACAGCGCTGGCTGCTCGCGGATGACGCCGGACGGGATGATTTCCGCCGTCTCCTCTATTGGCTGCGCGGTCGCCAGCGGGCATTGTGGCTACCCACCTTTGCCGATGACCTGACCGTGACCGCGCCCGTGGGGAAGGATGACGACAGGCTGACCGTCCGCCGCGCTGGTTATGCGCGCTATGGCTTGGGCAGGCCAGACCGCGAAAACATCATCCTCTGGCTTGCCGATGGCACGGTGTTGTTCCACAGAATTCTCGCGGCGGCGGAAAACGAGGCCAATGACACGGAGCTGCTCAAGCTTTCCGGCACATTTTCGCGCCGGATCGAACCGGGAGAATTCGTCCGCATCTCTTTCCTCTGCCTCGTGCGCGCAAGCAGCGACAGCGTGAGCTTGCAGCATCATTCCGGCGAACACGGCGTGAGCGAGGCGTCCATCCTTTTTCGGCAAACGCTGACGGCCAATTGAGGCGCGTGACATGGCATTCATCGACATTGAAAAAAGCATCGCCGCCGGAAGACCCGCGCGCCTTTACCTTTTCGAGCTGGATAGCGTCAGTTGGGCATTCACCAGCGCCGACCGTCTCATCCGTTTCGGTGCCCGCGACTACCATCCGGCGGCGCTGACTGATGACGGCATCCGCCTGACGGGCGAGGCCAGCGCCGATACCCTGACGCTGACCGTTCCCGCCGATCTTGCCCCGGCGCTGCGCTTTGCCGGACATCCGCCCGCGTCGGAGATGTTCCTGACGATCCGTGATACCCACTACGGTCTGCCGGACGCGCCGGAAAATGCCTTGGTGGTCTGGATCGGAACGGTGGTTTCCATCCGCTGGACAAGGCCGGGCACGGCGGAAATGGTCTGTGAAAACCTCTCCGCCAGCATGGCGCGTCCAGCCCTGCGTCTTAATTACGAACGCAACTGCCCGCACGCGCTGTTCGACACCGACTGCCGGACAGGCCGCGCCGCCTGGCGTATCGATGCTGAAGTTACGGATGTCGTAGATGGCTTGCGTGTAAAACTTTCCACCTGCAACCCGGATGTTTCCTATGCAGGCGGTTACATTGAATGGTTCTCCAGTGATGGCACGGCGAACCGGCGCGCCATCGAAGCGCAGAACGGCGTTGATTTCGATCTGCTCTCCGGCACGCAGGGCATTGCCGCCGGGCTGAGAGTGGCGCTCTATCCGGGCTGCGACGGCAGCCGCGCCACCTGCAACGGCATTTTCGGCAATCTGGACAATTACGGCGGCTTCGCCCACATGCCGGGCGAATCGCCGTTCGAGAACAACCAGTTTTTTTGAGGAAGTGCGATGTGGCCACAAATCATCATGTTCGTGCTGTCGATGGTCATTTCGATCGTCACGGCGCCGAAACCGAAAAACGCCAAACCGGCGGCATTTTCCGACATCGACATCCCGCAGACCGCCGAGGGCAGCGAGCAGATCATGGTGTTCGGCGACGTCTACATCAGCGACTGGTTTGTCCTCGGCGTCGGCAATTGGCGGACGGACAAAATCAAGACAAAGAGCGGAAAATGAAAGACCACTCTCTCATCACCCTGGCGGACGTGAATGCCGCCACACTCACCGGAAGACACGGTCTTTGCCGGCGCGGGCTGCGCGCCTGGGCAAAGGCCAATCGGATCGATTGGGCGGAATTTATTGCACATGGCGTCCCGATAGAGGCACTGCTGGCGACTGGTGATGCCCTTGCGGCGGATGTCGTCCGGCAGACGCTGGCGCGCAGGGAGGCCGGCAATGGGCAGCGGTAAAAAGGTCACCATCGGCTACTGGTATTCCCTTGGTCTGCACATGGGGCTGGGGCGCGGGCCGCTCGATGAAATCGTGGAAATATCCGTCGGCGACAAGGTGGCATGGAGCGGCAGCGCCACGGGCAACACCACCTTTCGCATCAACGAACCCAAACTGTTCGGCGGTGAAAAAAAGGAGGGCGGCATCGTCGGCGATCTCGTCGTGCTGATGGGCGCGGCCGATCAGCCGCAGCATTCCGGCCTTGCCGCCATGCTGGGCGGCCTGGTGCCCGCCTTTCGCGGCGTGACCACCATCTTCTACAACGGCAGGGTTTCAGCGATGACGCCCTATCCAAAACCCTGGGCGTTCCGTGTCCGGCGCACCACGGCGGGCTGGCAGAGCGGGGCGTGGTATCCGGAGAAGGCCGCAATCTGGATGGATGACAACAAGATAAAGGCCATGAATCCGGCCCACATCCTCTATCAGATACTGACCGACCGCACCGTGGGGCGGGGACTGCCCGCAAGCAGACTCGACAACAGCAGTTTCAAGGCGGCGGCGGACACCCTCCATGCCGAAGGGTTCGGTCTTTGCCTGAAATTCAACAAGACCGACACGGTCGAGCATTTTGCGCAATCCGTTCTTGATCATGTTGGCGGCGCGCTGTTTCTCGACCGGACTACCGGGCTTCTGAAAATCACGCTCATTCGCGGGAATTATGATGCGGCGTCCCTGCCGTTTTACGACGATGAAAACGGCCTGCTGGAATTGACCGACCTTGAATCCTCCGCGACGTTTGGCGCGACCTCGGAGATCGTCGTCAATTACATTTCGCCGCATGACGGCAAAAGCCGCGCGGTGCGGGTCAAGAACGCGGCGTCCGTCACCTCCGCGGGCGGCGCCATTGTCAGTCAGACCAGGGAATATCCGGGTCTGCCTACCCATGAACTGGCCGCGCGCGTGGCACTGCGCGACCTCAAGACAATGGCATCGGGTCTGAAGCGGTTCACGGTAAAACTGGATCGGCGCGGCGCGCTCGTCGCGCCGGGCGATGTCTTCCGCATTGCCGCGCCGGAATTGGGAATCGCCGATATTGTCGTGCGCGCCGGACGCTGCGAATACGGCGAGGGGACGGACGGCACGGTGACGATTACCGCTGTGCAGGATGCTTTCGGCCTGCCGGCATCGAGCTGGCTGAGCAAGGAATCCAGCGCCGCGCCGAAGCCGGACTTGACGGCCAAAGTCGCACCGCAACAACGGCTTTTCGAGGCCGGTTGGCGTGACATCGCCATGCTCTACGGCAACATCCAGGAATTCATGCTCCAGCAAACGCCCGACGCCGCCTTTGTCTGCGGGCTGGCCAGCCGTCCCAACAACCTGCATACCGGCTTCCTGCTGCTGACCCGCATCGGTGGCTCCGGCCCCTTCACCGCCTCAGGCGACGATGATGGCGCATTCTGCACCCCGGCGACGCTGAACACGGGGGTGAACAGGACGGATACGGTCTGGTCCATCACCAGCGATGCCGGATTCGCCGACGCCACCATCGGCACGGCGGCACTCATCGACGATGAGGTCGTGCGCATTGTCGCAATTGCGACAGCGGGCAACAGCGTCACCGTCGCGCGCGGCTGCGCCGACACCATTCCCGCGCCGCACGCCGCCGGGGCGGTTCTCTGGGCCTATGAGTGGAATCAGGATTTTCTCGCGGACAGCCGCGACATGGCCTCGCCGGTAGCGGTTCAAGGCAAGATACTGCCGGAAACCGCGTCCGCAACCCTTGCCGAAGCCGCCGCCGCCGAGCTTTCGCTGGTTACGGCAGGCCGCGCGGCAAGACCCTATCCGCCCGCAAACGTGCGCCTCAACGGCGCGCTCTGGCCTGCGACGATTTCCGGCGCGCTCACCATCACCTGGGCCAACCGCAACCGCATCGCACAAGATGACCTGTTATTGGAATGGACAACGGGCAACGTCACGCCGGAAAACGGGCAGACGACAACCCTGTATATTTACGCAGGCGATAATCCGGCTTCCCTTTCCCTGAAAAAGACGGAATCGGGTCTCACCGGCACGAGCTACACCTGGTCAGACGAAGACGCCAACACCACAACCGCAGGCCAGCAACTCTGGCCATGCCTGCGCGTGGTCGTCGAATCAACCCGCGACGGCCTGACAAGCTGGCAGCGATTCGACTGGACAACAACCCGATGATTTGACGCCCCCGATCTCACTGTTTTCAAGCGGGATCTGTTGCACATCTGCAACAATGACACAAGCAACAGGAAGCACATCTTTGCAAGAAATGTGCACCCCGTGCAATTTCCCCACCTCTTAAATATCGTGCAAATCCCGTTCAAATATCGCGCGCGGCTTCA
>JAISWQ010000012.1 GCA_031271025.1 Zoogloeaceae bacterium
GTGAAATTCAATGGGCAGGTGTATCTCTTTGAATTCAAGATGGTGGACGATGCCGCCGAAGGCAAGGCGCTGGCGCAGATCAGGGAAAAACGCTATGCCGACAAATACCGGGCGCTGAATCAGCCCATTCACCTCATCGGAATCGAGTTCAGCAGGAAGGCGCGCAATGTGGTCGGGTTTGAAGCGGAACGCCCGGATTGACACGGCAGGTTTTGGCTTCGCAATGACGAAGCGAGGAGATTGGCGCGGGGTTGCGCTTCGGAGAATGGCGGGGGTCATCATCTGGGCCAGGAACGCGCTGTGGAGCGTCTGGAAGCGCCGGACAGAAGGCGCTCGATGAGCGTGGCCGGATGCGCGACGAGTTTTTCGTTGCCGCATTCCGGACAGGCGCTGAAAAGGTCGCCAGGCCCCAAGGCATCGCTTCTCGGCGCGACTGTCTTCGACCAGCCGCAGGCGGGGCATTTGTAGGTTGTCGGGTGGGGCTTGATGGGCATGTGAGTCTCTCCCTGGTATCGTTTGTCCGGTGTTGCCTGTAATCGGAGCCAGCCGCACGTTCTCCCTATTCATCCAGATAGCCTTGCAATTCGCCGCCAGCGTTTCGTCGAGCTTCAGGTTCTCGCCGTTGGCAAGGCGTTGCATCAGGGATGCCAGACGCGCCGGATGTGACTGGCGCGGGAGGCGCCGCGCCGCGTTGCCCGGAGCTGAGCGGAAAGGGAAGAGGAATCGTCGGGGCGGGTCATGATGGGAGCGTCAGGCATGTTCAGGGTTGCGCTCAAGGTAACCGACGGATCCGACAGGTTGTGTCGTTTCAGCGGAATGGATGAAAAATTTCTGTCCACGCGCGAAAACCCCCGGTCGACGGGCAGTAAGCCCGACTGGGGGGAAAGGACGGAAAAGTTTGCTTTTTGCAAGCTACAACAACGGCATTCATGCGATTGCCCTGGTGCGGGGAGGGATGAAGGCTGGAACCAGAGGCGATTGAGCCAGGAGGAAGCTCGCCGCACGACACACCGTATCGGGCAGGTTTCCCGGTTTCCTTCCCTGCTTTATACTTCCAGTGTTTTCCATCCCGCTTCCATGAGGCTAGCATCATGAAATTGTTCTGGTTCAGCACTGTCTTTTTGGCGATTACTGTCGCCGTTCCCGTCCATGCCCAAGTATATAAATGGAAAGACGCCAGCGGTCAGACCGTCATCTCCGATACGCCACAACCCGGTTCGGGCAAACCTGTCGTCCGTCCGCCCGCCAACGGCGCCCCCGCCGCCACGCAGGAAGCGCCCAAATCGCTCGCGGACCAGGAAATGGATTTCAAGAAACGCCAGCAAACCCAGCAGGAAGCCGCCGCCAAGGCTGCGCAGGATCAGACTCAGGCCAACAGTAAACAGGCGAACTGCGAACGGGTGCAAAAAAACAAAGCCATGCTGGAATCCGGGCAGCGGATGCGCACCATGGGGCCGGACGGCAAGCCCGTTTATATCGACGACCAGCAACGCCAGCAGGAAATCGACCGCGCCAACAAGGCACTGACTGAAAACTGCCAGTAAGCCTTCAGCCTGTCCATGCCGCGCCGGAATTCCCGGCGCGCTTTTCTTTTCCCAGAATTTTTCCACTCGCGCCAGACCATGCCCTGCCTTCCGATACGCCTCTACGGCATCAAAAATTGCGACACCATGAAAAAAGCCTTCGCCTGGCTGGCAGCCGCCAATATCCCCCATGAATTCAGCGATTACAAAAAAGCGGGGGTTGTGGCCGCGCGTCTGGATACCTGGCTTGCCCGAAGCGACTGGAAAACCCTGCTCAATACGCGCGGCCTGATGTGGAAGAAACTGGAGGCGTCCGAACGCGTCGGCGTGGATGCCGCCAAAGCACGCGAACTCATGCTGCGCTACCCGGTACTCATCAAGCGTCCGGTGTTGGAAACGGGCGACACCCTTCTGGTTGGCTTTGACCCCGAACGCTATCGGGAAGTGTTGTGCGCATGAGCGGCGTTACCCGCTTTCTCTTCGAGGCGCTGGACATACGCGGCGCGTTTGTGCGCCTTTCCGATTGCTGGCAGGAACTTTTGGCGGGGCGCGCTTACGGCGCGACGGAAAGCGGGCTTCTGGGCGAAATGTCCGCCGTGACGGCGCTGATCGCCGCGCAACTGAAACAACCGGGACGCCTCACGTTCCAGTTACGCGGCGAAGGTACTGTTTCGCGCCTCGTGGTGGATTGCGACGAACAACTCCGTCTCAAGGCGATGGCGCGCGCCGAAGCCGGACTTCTGCCCGCGCCCGTGCCCCGGCTTCTGGGCGCGGAACGAGGCGGACAACTGATGTTGAGTCTGGATCTGCCCACGGCGCGTCAGCCTTATCAGAGTTTTGTGCCGCTGGAAGGCGATACGGTCGCGGCGATTTTCCAGCACTGGCTGGAGCAATCCGAACAACAATCCGCCGCGCTCTTCACGGCGGCCGATTCCCAGGCCGCCGCCTGCCTCTTCCTGCAAAAGCTCCCCGACGCCGATACCCGCGATCCCGATGGCTGGACGCGCGTCACGCAACTTGCCGCAACCGTAAAGCCGGAAGAACTGCGTACCCTGGAAGCCCACGCTCTCCTCTCCCGCCTCTTCCACGAAGAAATCGAACATGGCGGCGGCATTCGTATTTTCGAGGCGCGTCCCGTCTCCCGCGCTCCGGCCAACCGCGAAAAAGTTGCCGATACGCTGCTGGCGCTGGGTCGCCCCGCCGTCGACGCCATTCTGGAAGAACACGGCATCGTCCATATCCGCGACGATCTCTGCAACCGCGACTACCTGTTTACCCGGCAGGATATCGAAATCCTCTTCACCCCGTCGCCCCGGCAGTAACGCCGGGTGTAATTGGAAGTGGGAGGAAATTCACCTCCAGGCTCGTCATTGCGAGGGCGAGAGGCCCGTGGCAATCCAGACGGCGTTTCAGGTTGCTCCGGCGTTCCAGATGACTGAACCGCCACATGGATTGTCCCCCTGTCGCGTGGGGAAACGATGATGACCGGACAACTGTCGCACGACAAAGGTGGACAGATTGGAAGCTCGCTACACTGCATCGTTGCGATTACTGTGCGAAAATCATCTCCGCTACGAAACGTGTCGTAGACGGCGGTACAGAAATCTTCCAGGCGCGCGATATGACCAACCTCCCCAGCAAACCCTCTGTGGCTCAGCTTCCCGCGCTTCATTTACGCCGCGTTGCCAAACAATACCAGATGGGCGGCGAAAAGATTCTGGCCTTGAAGAGCATAGACCTGGAAGTGCCGCCGCGCGCGTTTGTGGCAATCCGGGGCCCGTCGGGAAGCGGCAAGAGTACGCTGCTCAATATCTGCGGCCTGATCGACCATTTCGACGCGGGCAGCTATCAGCTTGGCGATACGGATGTCGGCCAGCTCGATGAGCGCGCGCGTACCGGGATTCGCCGCTTTCGCATCGGCTTCATTTTTCAAGGGTACAACCTGGTGCCGGTGATGTCGGTGTATGACAACGTGGAATACCCGCTCTTTCTTCTGGGGATCGGCGAACGTGAACGGAAGGCGCGGGTGCGCGATATGCTCGCGCAGGTTGGTCTTGACGCCTTTGCCAACCGGCTGCCAGACCAGTTGTCCGGGGGACAACGGCAGCGGGTTGCGATAGCGCGGGCGCTCGTCAAGGCGCCGCCCCTGGTGGTGGCCGATGAGCCAACCGCCAATCTGGATACGGCGACAGCAAAACAGATCATCGAACTGATGAAAAATCTTGGCGCGCGTTTTGGCAGCACTTTTCTCATCGCCACCCATGATGAACGCATGGTGGTGCATTGCGATCAGGTCAGGCACATGGTCGATGGAGTCCTGCAATGAAAGCCCTGCTGCTGGCGTGGAAGAATGTGCTGCGCAATCGGCGGCGTTCCCTGGTCACCATCCTGATTGCCGCGGTGGGGTGCGCGGCCATTTTGGTGGCGAGCGGTTTCGCGCTGCATACCTATGAAATGTTGATCGAGGGCGCCGTGCATGAATATGGGCATATCACGCTGGCGCATCCGGATTTTTTCGATCGTGAAGAGGATTCGCCCCTGCAATTTGGCGTGATTGGTCATGAGGCATTGATGACGCGCCTTGCCTTTGACAACCGGGTTGTCGATATTCTGCCCAGAGTATCGTTTTCCGGCCTGATTTCCAATGGTGACAAGTCCCTGGTTTTTTTGGGAACGGGCGCGGATCTGCTCCGGGAATCCCAAAATCGCGGGCAGTTTTTCGGCCTGGTCAGCGGAAGCATCAGGATTCCCGCCGATAAAAAAGAAGGCAACATTTACGCCCTGGTGGGCGCGGCTCTGGCAAGGAGCCTTGGCGCGCGTCCCGGCGACAGTCTGACCCTGTTGGCCACCACCACCAGCGGCAGTCTCAATGCCATGGATGTCGAGGTTTCAGGACTCGTTTCCACGGGCTGGGAAGAGCTGGACAAACGGCTCGTCTATATTGACGTGGCATTGGCGCAACGCCTCCTGATGACCGACCGGGTGAGCACCCTGTCGGTTTATCTGAAAAAGCTGAAAGATGTGGAAGGGTTTCGTGCGGATTTGTTGGCGACAGCCCCCGGCCTTGCCCTGCGTACCTGGCAGCAACAGGCTTTTTATTATCTTTCGGTAAAAAGTCTTTACAACCGGATTTTCGGGCTGCTCGGCCTGATCATCGCGGCGCTGGTGCTTTTTTCGGTCATCAATACCCTGGCCATGGCAGTCGTGGAACGTACCCGGGAAATCGGCACCTTGCGTGCGCTGGGAACCTATCCGGCTGAAATCGTTGCCCAATTCATGCGGGAAGGGTTTCTGATCGGGCTTTCCGGCGTGATTCTGGGCAATCTTCTGACCGGCGCCATCATCTGGAGCCTGCCGTATTTCGCGCTGGAAATGCCGCCGCCACCGGGACGCTCGGAAGGCTATCCGCTTTTGGTCAGTGCTTCGCTCCCGCTTTATGTGGTAACGAACCTGCTCATTATTTTGCTTTGCGTGGGCGCTGCCTGGGCAGTCAGCCGCAGAGCCGCCCGTAACCCCATTGTCGAGGCGTTGGGTCATGTCTAAAAAAACTTTTGTTTTGCTGCTGGGTTTCCTGAGCGGTCTTGCCCAGGCTGCCGACGCGGTGTCGCCCCTGCTGCGTGAGGCGGATGCCTTTCGCCGTCCCGATGGGGCGGTCAAGGTTGAAATCGATGTGGAGCAATATCGTCAGGGCAAACTCGACAAGGCGCGGCGCTATACCGTCTATGTCAAGCCGGGACGGCGTTCTCTGGTGCTCATGAAATCTCCGTCCGAAGTGGGACAGAAAGTGCTCATGCTGGGTGAGCAATTCTGGCTCTTGATGCCCGAAAGCCAGCGTCCGCTGCGTATTACCGCCAACCAGAAATTGCTCGGCGAGGCGTCTACCGGCGACATCGCCGACATGACCTGGAGCGAGGATTATCAGGGGCAGATTGTCGGTGAAGTGGATTGTCCGCAGCCGGGGATCGAGATGCCGCAGTTATCGAAGCCCGCGCTGCTCCGTCGTTGCCTGCATCTGGATTTGAGCGCCGCGCGCCCTGGTGTGACCTATGCCCGTCTCGATCTCTATCTTGAAAAAGCCTCGCGTCAGCCTGTCAAGGCCGATCTTTTCGTGGCTTCCGGAAAACGCGCCAAGGAAGCGTGGTACGTCCTCGAACCGGGGGAACGGCAAATTACGCGCATGGTATTGCTCGACGGTATCCAGACTTCCCGTCACACGGTTGTCTACTATCGCAGTGTCTTGCCCAGGGAAAGTCCCGACGCTTTTTTCAACCCGGCGGCATTGGTCAACAACGCGCTTTCCGGATGGTGATGCTTCGCCGCCTCTTCGTGCTGATGGCGCTTTGCCTCTCCCTGAACGGACAGGCAATGGAAGCCAGCCTCAGCCTTCGCGTCAGCCCGGAATTTCAGCGCGGCAATCATCGCAGCCCGTATTACGCCGATTTGCCAGACAGCAGGATCGACACGGCAACCTCCCGTCAGGATATGGAGCTGAAACTGCGGGAAGGCGGGTTTTATGCCCACGGCACCTGGCGGGTCAATCTTGCCGAGGGCAACAGCACAGAAAGCCGGGGATTGATCAATCAGATATTCCATGACGGGAAATTGACCGGAGACACGGGTTGGAGCATCGGGCGCAAGGTACTTTCCTGGGGCGTGGGTTTTGCCCTGCGTCCGCTGGATGTCGTTCAGCGGGAAAATCGACGCGACATCAACCCGCCGGCGCTGGTTGGCGTGTCGCTGGCGGCGCTCGAACATTTCACCGCCGATACGGCCTGGACTTTGGTCTGGGCGAATCCCGGCGCGGGCAGGGCGGAAAACGACCACAAGGACGAGGCCCTGGCGCTGCGCGGCTACCGTTTTTCCGGTAAGGACGATGTGCACATTGTTGCCCGTATTTCCCGCGCGCGCCAGTTTGAGGCAGGCATCGGCGCGGCGCGCGTGCTGAATGACGAATGGTCTTTTCATGGCGCGGCGCTGTATTCCCGGCGCTATCACAAGTGGCTCAATCGTCTGGCGGAAAACCGCGCGGAAGTTTTCGCCCTGACCAACCCGCAAGCGCGCGTTGCCGGACAGCATGGTGGCAAGGCGGTGATTGGCGCGCAATGGACGGGACGTTCGGGATGGAGCGTTCTTGCCGAAGCTTTTTATGACGGCGAGGCGTACACACGCAGTGAATGGCGTCGTCTGAATGCGCTGACCCGGCGTCAACAGGCGGCGGCGTTCGCGGTTCCGGCCATGCTCCGCGAAACCAATACGGCCTGGTCGAGCCAGGCTTATCTCAATGCCAACCTGCTCCGGGGAAATCTGCTTTTGCGCCTTTCCCACGATAACGGCGATGGTTTCACGCCCTACGGCGAAATGCTGCTGACCCCGGCAGATGGTGGCCGGGTAACGACACTGGGGATGACCCATGTTGGCAATCGCCAGCAATTCAGCATGGGTTGGCGCAATATGGGCGGTTCTGAACACGCCGTCTACCGCCGCTCGCCTGTCCGAAACCTGTTCTGGCTGGAATGGCGGATCACGATGGGAAACTAGCCACCCCGGCGAATTGCCGTCCCGAATGCTTGAACCGGATTGATAATGGCATCTTTTCCGGGAAGCAGGACGCAAGTTCCCCGGACACTCGTGTAATATCCCCACATCTTCAACCCTCTGCGGCAATCGTGGTTTCTTCCCTCAACGTCAGGATTCTGGACAATCCCTTTTATCGGCGATTGTGTCGCAAGCGGCGGCGCTGCGTCCTGCGCCTGGGGGGACTCACGCTCTGCGTCTATTGTGGTTTTTTCGCGCTGATCGCTTTTGGCCGCACTCTGCTTGCCCGTCCGCTCGTGGG
Source organism: Zoogloeaceae bacterium (assembly GCA_031271025.1). Taxonomy (GTDB): domain Bacteria; phylum Pseudomonadota; class Gammaproteobacteria; order Burkholderiales; family Rhodocyclaceae; genus Azovibrio. The sequence goes on from JAISWQ010000012.1 coordinate 7,360, forward strand.
CGGCGTGGCAAGCATCGGAATACTCATGGGGCTGGGAATCATCGCCTTTTCCATCTGGATTGTCTGGCGTTACGGCCGCGCCGCACACCACTTTGACCGTCTGACCGACGACATTGTGCAGGAACTGAAACGATGCCCGCACTGACGTTCGCGTTTGCGCTCCTGCTCTGCGGCCTTCCCCTGCCCGCGCAGGCGGCGGAATTCGATTTCAGCCTGCACGACCTTTTGCCGCAACAGATCAATCACTGGCTCATCACCGCCGTGTTCGCGGGCGTCGTTTTCGTCGCCCTCGTCGTCGCGCGGCTGGCCGCCCTCAAGCCGCATACTGAAGCCGACGCCAGCGACACTGGATTGGCCGCCTCCGGTTTCCAGAATGGTCTGGCGATCACAGGCCATTATCTTTCCGGAGCTTCCTTCCCCGGCGTCGCCGCCCTCATCGTCAGCTACGGCTACGATGGTCTCCTCTACGCACTGGGCTTTCTTGCAGGCTGGCCGTTCATGGCGCTTCTTTTCGCGGAACGCCTGAAAAACCTGGGCATGTTTACTCTGGGCGACGTACTCGCCTGGCGGCTGGACAACACTGCGCTGCGCATCTTCGCCGCTGTCGGCAGTCTCGTCGTGACGCTCATCTACTTGGCCGCGCAGCTTTCGTGCGTAGGGCAACTGATCCGTCTGCTCTTCGGTTTTGAATACGGAATGGGCGTGGTCATCGTCGGCGCAATGATGCTCATCTATAGCCGCACGGGCGGTATTTTTGCAACCACCCAGCTTGCGATCGTCAAGGCCGTACTTCTTTTTTCCGGCGTGACCGTGCTGGCCTTCATGGCCATTCACAAATTCGGCTTCAGCTTCGAGGCGATCCCTGCCCGCGCTTCGGCATTGCAGGGTCATCCTGTCGGGCGTGACGCGGGCATCCTCTCCCCCGGCGTACTGCTCTCCGATCCCGTCTCGATGATTTCGCTGGGTCTGGCGCTGGTCTGCGGCCTCGTTGGCCTGCCGCACATTCTGATGCGCTTCTTCACCGCGCCCAACGCCCGTACCGCCCGCAAATCCGCGCTCTGGGCGACGATACTGAGCGGCTATTTTTACATGCTCTCCATCGTCATCGGTTTTTCCGCCATCCTCTTTGCCTTGAGCGATCCCGCCTACCGCAGCCTCTGGAACAGCTACCGGGGCGGCGACAACATGACCAGCCTCTACCTCGCGTATGCCGTGGGCGGCGAAATCACGATGGGTGTGATGGCCGCCATTCTCTTTCTCACCCTGCTTTCCGTTGCCGCGGGACTGACGCTCGCAGGCGCGGCAGTCGTCTCGCATGATCTTTACGCCATTGTTGCCAGAAAAGGCCGTCCCAAGCTCTCCCGCGAGCGCAGGGTCTCCCATCTTGCCGCGCTGGCGCTTGGCGCAGCCGCCATCGGTCTGGGGCTTGCGGCGGAGCACGTCAATGTGGCGATGCTCGTTTCGCTCGCCTTCGGCATTGCCGCTTCCGCCCACTTTCCGGTGCTCGTCCTCGTGCTGTTCTGGCAACGCTGTACCACACGCGGAGCACTGGTGGGCGGTTGTATCGGCCTCATCAGTTCGGTGCTGCTCACTTTGTTTTCCCCGCTGGTGTGGGTCACCATGCTGGGCAACGAGACGGCCATTTTCCCCTACGCCTCGCCCGCGCTCTTTTCCATGAGCGCCGCCTTCCTCGGCATCTGGCTCTTTTCCCGCACGGACAGGACGCCACGTGGACAAAGCGAATGCGTCAACTTCACCGCCCAGAAAATCCGCGCCGAAATTGGCGTTGGCGGTTTGTGACGGGCCAGCAAAAATGAACTCCGGCGCGTCTTCAGCTTTTCAGCTTTTCAGCTTTCCAGCCTTCGAGCATTCAAAAACAGTCCTCATTCTGGAGGCAACTCAGCGATCTTTTTCTGCCCTGCCTCACCAGATTCAGCAGATTCAGGTCTTGCCTCGCGGCCAGGATTCCTGCCGCGTTTTCCACGCGGGCGAAAAAGGTAAAAAAAGAGCGCGCATGGCGCAAGGCCATAGAAGAAAAAACTCAGGATACTGGCAACCCAGTTCGGCTCGGTAAGCGCCATCAGCAGGGTTACATAAAGCCAGCCAATGGCAATGATGAAAAAATACATGGCAAACAAACGGACGGCTGCGCCCTGTCCCCTTCTGTTGCAGATTTGGCTTACTTCGCCTGCATCCAGGCGCGCGCGGTATCCAGCATCCGGCAGGAATAACCCCACTCGTTATCGTACCAGGCCAGCACCTTGACGAGCGTCTCGCCGTTTTCTCCCGTCAGCACGCGGGTCTGGGTAGCGTCGAAAGTGGAAGAAACCGTCGTGTGATTGAAATCGGAGGACACCAGCGGCTCGTTGTTGACTGCGAGAATGCCTTTCAGCGAACCGTTGGCGGCGGCGGCAAGAAGCGCGTTCACTTCTTCTCTGGTCGTGGCGCGTTCGGGGGTAAAGGTCAAATCCACCAGCGAGACGTTCAGGGTCGGCACCCGCAGGGAGAAGCCGTCAAACCGGCCTTTCAGTTGCGGCAGCACGAGACCAACCGCCTTGGCCGCGCCGGTTTTGGTCGGGATGATATTGGCCGCCGCCGCACGGGCGCGGCGCAGATCCTTGTGACGCACATCCACCGTCACCTGATCGTTGGTGTAGGCATGTATGGTGGTCATCAAGCCCTGCCGGATGCCGACGGATTCGGATAGCACGCTGGCCACCGGCGCAAGGCAGTTGGTGGTGCAGGAAGCGTTGGAAACCACCGTCATCGCCGGGGTGAGCACCTTTTCGTTCACGCCATACACCACGGTCGCGTCCACATCATCGCCTCCCGGAGCGGAAATCAGCACTTTTCCCGCCCCCTGCGCCAGCAGCGCCTGTGCCTTTTCCTTGCTGGTGTAAGCGCCGGTACATTCCAGCAGCAGCTCGACGCCATGCCGCGTCCAGTCGATGTCCTTCGGGTTCTTGGTGGAATGGAAGGGAATCTTCCTGCCATCGACGATCAGCGCCTTGTCACCTTCGGTGGCAACTGGCGTGTTGAAACGCCCATGCGTGGTGTCGTACTTCAACAGGTGGGCATTGGTAGCAAGATCACCGGAACCATTGATGGCAACCACCTCGAATTCATGCTGCAACCCCTGTTCGCAGATCGCGCGAAAAGTGCAGCGGCCAATCCGCCCAAACCCGTTGATGGCAACCTTGATGGACATCGTGTGCTCCGTAAGAGGAAGGAAAAAAGCGATTCTAACGCATCCCCTGGTGATTGCTGCATGCGGCGTTCTGGCGGGCGCCGACGACTTTGTCGAGATTGAGGAATGGGTCAAGCTCGATTGGTTCAGACAGTATCTGCGATAAGATTCATGCGATTGCCCTGCATTGCGAACGCGGACGCAAGCGTCCGCGAAAAGCCGGAATTTGTCCCGCGGCAATTCATCGGCGCGCCTGTCCGCCACCGAAGCCGACGAAATTCACCACAACGACAGCATGTTTCTGCCCATGACGGCGACAAGCTCCGGCGCGGCTTTTTTGCTTTCCGCTTTCAATTCCTGGCTTCCGATCGCTCCGATCCGCATATAATGGCGCGTCCATTTCAATTACATCAAAGGGGGTCTTCCATGCGTGCGGTCATGGTGGCAAATCCCAAGGGGGGGCGGGCAAAACCACGTTGGCGACCAATCTTGCCGGGTATTTCGCCAATCAGAAACACAAAGTCAGTCTTTGCGATCTCGACCGGCAACAGTCCGCGCTACGCTGGCTGGCCTTTCGCGCGCCGGAACTGCCCGCCATCACCGGCTATTTCGGCGGCAACCAGATGAGCGTCAGCATGCCGCAGGAAGCGGATTGGGCGGTGCTGGACGCGCCCGCCGGGTTTCAGGGCTACAAGCTCAACGACTACATGCGGGCGGTAGATCGGGTGTTGATTCCCATCGTGCCTTCCATCTTCGATCCGCCACGCGCCCGCAACAAGCGCGACCTCGAACAATGGCAAGAACTGATCGCCTGGCTGGGCAAGAAGAAATAGATTCGCGCCAAGCCAGGCCATGCGCCGCGCGGTCTGTTCGCCGCGCGGTTTTTTGTACGACAAAGGAAAAGCACTCATGAATCTCGAAACACTGGCAGTCCATGCGGGTTACGACCCTGATCCCACCACCCGCGCCGTGGCGACGCCCATTTACCAGACCACTTCCTACGCCTTCGACAATTCCCAACACGGCGCGGATCTGTTCGATCTGAAGGTTCCCGGCAACATCTATACCCGCATCATGAACCCGACGCAGGACGTGCTGGAAAAGCGGGTCGCGGCGCTGGAAGGCGGCATTGCCGGAGTCGCCTTCGCTTCCGGCATGGCGGCGATTGCCGCCGCGATCCAGACC
>JAISWQ010000059.1 GCA_031271025.1 Zoogloeaceae bacterium
ACTTCTGCGCGCGCTTCTCCTGGGAGGGTAACTTCTGGTCGGGTTTCTTCTGGGAGGGTTACTTCTGGGAGGGTTACTTCTGGGAGGGTTACTTCTGGGAGGGTTACTTACGAGTCACAGAAAGGAATATTTTTCATATGTCATTGCGTCGCCAGTTCCTGAAATTTGCCTGCCTTCTGGTTTTGTTCATGGGGGGCGCGTCGTGGGCGCAGCCACAATCACAATCGCAACCACAATCACAATCGCAATCGCAATCGCAACCACTGAAAAATTCTCCTCTGCGCTTTGGCATTGTGCCCTTCAATTCGACAAGTTCGCTTTTCAGAACCCATCGTCCCCTGGGGGAGCATCTGTCGGTTGCCTTGAAGCGGCCTGTGCGTTTCTACACCGCCTCCGATCATGCGACGTTTTATCGGGATGCCGCCGAAAATGCCTTTGACATGATGATCGTGAGTCCGCATTTCGTACCTTTGCTGATGAACAAGGGCTATGTGCCGCTGGCGCGCTATATCGCAGAGATCGATATCCTGCTGGTGCTGAAAAAAGGCCTGCGCTATGAGAAGGTGGAAGATTTGCGGGGCAAGACCATAGGGGTTCCTGATCGCGTCTCTTTCATGACGATCAATACCCTTTTATGGTTTGAGCGGCAGGGTTTTGTCAGCGAACGAGACATCAAGATCCAGATGCTGCCCAACAACGCAGCGGCGGTTTTGGCCGTTTCACTGGGGCAATTGGATATGGCCATTACGGGGGAAACCCTCCTCAACCAGATGTCCGAAGAGGTACGCGCCAAACTTAAAACAGTACGCCTGAACAATACGCAGCAACCCAGTCTTTTCTTCATGACGAAAGGCGCCCCGGAAAGTACAATTACGCAGTTGAAGCGTGCGCTCTTTGCTTTTCCCATGACGCCTGCGGGTAAAACGTTTTTCCAGCAAACCGGCTACCTTGGCCTTGCAGGAGTGACCGAGCAGGATTTGCAGGCGCTTTCTATCTATACCCGGATCACGGAAAACATCCTGAATCAACCATCTACGCTGTTTGTGGACGAGACCCAAAAGGTGGTGCGAAAAAATGTGGCTTCTCCTTCCTGAAACCGGTTTCCCCATATCTGTTTGCGGCTTCCGCGCGGCGAGAATGCGCGCATGATCGAGTGGATTCGCCGTTCCCTGCGGGTTAGGCTCATCCTGATTTCGGTTCTGGTGAGTGGCGTGGTGTGCGCGCTCATGACCTATAACGGCGCGCGCCTGGTCGAGCTGCAGTTGCAGACGCAACTGCAGCAACGAACCCAGTTGACCGGGACGATTTTTTCCGGAAGCGTAGCGATATATCTGGCATCGCGGGACTACGCATCTCTGAATGAAATCGTCAAGAACTGGGCCAGCGATCTGGAAGGGATGCGCTACATTGCGGTCACGGATCTGGATCGACGTATCGTCGCTTCCAGCGGCTGGTCACAGGAGGAAGCGCTGCTCCCACCGGGTCAGTACGGGGACGTGCTGAACGTGGAAAACCGGATCGATCTGGAAGAACAGCCTTATGGCTACATGTATATCGGGCTGGATACCCGTTTCCTCCACGAGGCAAGGAAGGAGATGGTCAGGCAGACAGTGTTGATTGGCATGGTTGGGATGCTCCTGCTTATCTTGTTGCTTTCTTTCCCCATCTATTACCTGACCCGCAGTTTGCGTGAGCTTGCGCACGCCAGTTACAGGGCCGGTGAACAGTCCTTCCATTATGTCCAGGTTCGTGGCGACGATGAGATTGCTGTGGTGGTGCGCAACTTCAACCAGATGATCGACAGTATCCAGCGTTACACCACTTTCCTGAAAGAGAGCGAGGAACGTTTCCGCGCCATTGCCGATTACACCTACGCCTGGGAAAACTGGTTCGGCCCCGATGGTCGCCTGCAATGGGTCAATCCCGCGGTCACGCGTGAAGTGGGTTACACGCCGGAAGAATGTCTGGTCATGCAGGATTTTCCGCTGCCGCTGGTGCATTCCGACGATCAGGGGCAAGTGCGCTTTCAGATGAAACTCGCGCAGGAAGGGCACAGCGGGCAGGATCTGGAATTCCGCGTCATTTCCCGCGATGGGCGTATGCTGTGGATGTCCATGTCCTGGCAGCCGATCCACAACGACAGTGGTGTCTCGCTGGGTTATCGTTCCAGCTACCGCGACATCAGCAGCCAGCACCGCTCCGCCGAGGAACTGCTCTGGCAGGCCGGGCATGATCATCTGACCGGTCTCTACAATCGCCGCGCTTTTGAACAACACCTGCAATCGGCTCTGAAGGTCATGCCGCAGGGTACGCAATCGGTGGTGATCCTCTATATCGATCTCGATCAGTTCAAGCTGGTCAATGATACCTGCGGCCATATTGTCGGCGACCAGTTGCTGATCGAAGTAACGCAAATCCTGCAAGCCTGTGTTGCCACGGATGAGGGGAGCGACTCCATTTTGGCGCGTCTTGGCGGGGATGAATTCGGCATTCTGCTTCCCGACAGCGACGAGGCCGCCGCCCTGCACTGTGCTTCACGTATCATTTCCCGTATCCGGGATCACACTTTTTTTGCCGACAACCACAGCTTCCGGCTGGGGGCTTCCATTGGCGTCGTTTCGGCGCGGCCTGAGCATCGGGACTTTACCGATCTCCTGATTGCGGCAGATACTGCCTGTTACGCCGCCAAGGAACACGGGCGCAACCGGGTGGAACTCTATGTGCGCAACGACGAGTATTTTCGTCAGCGCAAGGAAGAATTCCATTCCATCGGCCAGGTGATGGCATCGCTGGAAAAGGGACACTTCCTCCTCTATTACCAGCGCATGGATTCCCTGTTGCCAGGTCTCAAGACCCACGCGGAAATCCTGATTCGCCTGCGCGACGCAAACGGGCAGGTACAGGCGCCCGCCCGCTTCATCGAAGCGGCGGAGCGTTACAACCTGATGCCCCATATCGACCGCTGGGTGGTGGAAAATACCTTCAGCCAGCTTGCGCAGTGGCGGGAAGCAGGCATCGACTGCGGCATTGACAGTTTCGCCATCAATGTTTCCGGGGCAAGCCTCTCCGATGTGGGCTTCCCGGAATTTGTCCAGAGCCAGATCGATCGCTATAGCATCAATCCGGAAAATCTTTGCTTTGAAATTACGGAAAGCGCTGCCGTGGGCAAGCTGGAACTGGCGCTGACCTTCATCGAACGGATGCGTGCTCTGGGGGCAGAGCTTGCGCTGGATGATTTTGGCTCAGGGCTTTCCTCTTTTGGCTATCTGAAACGCTTCAAGGTGGATTACCTCAAGATCGACGGCATATTTGTGAAACATCTGGATCAGGACGCAACCGATCGCGCCGTTGTAGCGACGATGGTGCAACTGGCGCATGTCTATGGTCTGGAAACCATCATCGAATTTGTGCATAACGAGGCGATTCTGGAGATTTCTCGTGAATTGGGCTGCGCTTACGCCCAGGGTTACGCCTGCCATGTGCCAGAGCCGCTCGCCAATCTGGGCAAGGTGGCGGCGACATAGCACAAATATGGCACGCAGTATTCTGGCTTCCCGGATTGCTGTGCTCCGTGCAATGATGATCGGAGGAGGTATCGCTTTGCGCCTCGCTTTGGGCGCAATCTGGAATTGTTTGCGAGTTGGCATATTCAGGCATACCCAATAATGAGCACTGAATAATTCGTCAATTTGCGAGAAGGCGCAGAATCGGCGCGCAAACATCCCAATCAGGACGAAACGCAAGGAAGCAGCAAGAAATAAAGGAGATAGCCTAAAGGCGTGGTAGGCGCGATTGGATTCGAACCAACGACCCCCACCATGTCAAGGTGGTGCTCTAACCAACTGAGCTACGCGCCTGAAGGAAGCGCGCATTATACGGAGGGAAACGGACAAGTCAAGCGATTTATCGAAGTTGGAGCAATCAAGTAGTGGATAAAACCTCCTTATCACATTATCACGGTACGGCGTGAAGCGACGTGGTTTTTCCAGCAGCCCCCGTACCATTGCCGGAAGCTGGCTTCTGTTCTGAAAGGGTTCCAGCATGTTCGTTTTTCCCGATTTTTCTTTTCTCTTTGGTATCATGTTGCCCCTGTTTGCCGAAAACCAAATTGAAACATGTTGCCGATATTCTCTCTCCAGAGCCTTGAACGGAGTTTTCCATGTTGAGCGGAAAGCGCATGTTGTCCTGGTTTAGTCCTGACGCCGTGCCGGAGCGGATGGAAATTTGTCCGGCCTCTGCCCGCGCGCGCGCGCTGCTTTTGGGGCTTGTGCTGGGGTTGCCTGCGGGGGCAGGGAGCATGTGGCTCTGGCGTCCCATGCCCTCTCTTGCAGCAGCATCCGGCGCCAGTGCGGAAGCAGGCGAAGTCATGGCCTTGCGGACGCGGGTCGGCGAACTGGAAGAAATTGTCGCGCAAGGCGATGGCGCACTGGTCAACCTTCAGGTTTCCTACAGCGCCCGCCAGCAACTGGCCGAGGAAGTGCGAAATTTGACCGATCGCTACGCGACGCTGGACGAGGATTTATCCTACGCCCTGCGTCTGGTTCCGGTGGGCGGAGCGCAAGGGACGCTCCGGCTGGAACGTCTCAATGTACATGCTGATCCCCTGTCCGCGCACAGTTTCCGTTTCAGCGTACTGGTAGGTTATGAATCCGGGCGACAGCCACAGGAATTTTCCGGCACCCTGAAATTTATCCTGACGGTGTTGCGCAATGGCAAACTGCACGAATTGACCTGGCCGGAGCAGGACAGGATGCCGGAAGCGGAATACCAGCAGGGTTATCTGGTCAAAACCCGGCAATGGACGCGCAAGACCGGAACGCTGGAGGTTGCCCCCGGTGACGTCCTGAAAAAAGTGGAAGCGCGTCTGACACAGAATGGCAGCTTGCGCGCGACGGCGGTCGCGTCTTTGTAAATAAAAGGAGAAGCTATGTTTGGCGCGTCGAAACCCGCGGCAGCGGTGAATCAGAAAATCGTGAGCCTGATCGATCAGGGTACACGCATCGAAGGCAACATCCGTTTCAACGGCGGCCTGCGGGTAGATGGCGAAATCTGCGGTCAGGTACAGGCGGCGTCATCAGATGCCGCGCTCATTCTGAGCGAACATGGTAGCATCCGGGGCGAGGTGGATGTGCCCCATCTTTCCACCAATGGCAGCATCCATGGCCCGGTGCGAGCAGCTTCCCTGCATTTGCAGACCAAGGCGCGCATCGTGGGCGATGTGACCTATTCCAGAATCATGATTGAGTTGGGCGCTGTCATTGAAGGCCGTATGGTGCTGGAAACTCCGGCTGTGCCGGAACGAAAACCCGGAAAACCGCGTGAGACGGAATCCGGCAAGCGGAGCGAGACTGGGGCAGATGCCGCGCAGGCAGCCTGATCCCGTATCGTTTCCTTTTATCCCGCGTCCGTCTGGACGCTTCCCCTCTTTGTCACAACCAGGAGTTTTTTTGAAATGAGCGACCCCATCATCTTTACGGACAGCGCCGCCGGAAAAGTGCGCGACCTGATCGCGGAGGAAGGCAATCCCGATCTGAAACTGCGTGTGTTCGTCACTGGCGGCGGCTGTTCCGGCTTCCAGTACGGCTTCACGTTCGAGGAAGAGGTCAACGACGACGACACCCGTTTCGAGAAGGGGGGCGTTACCCTGCTGATCGACCCGATGAGCTACCAATACCTGATCGGCGCGGAAATCGACTACACGGAAGGGCTGCAAGGTTCCCAGTTTGTCATCCGCAATCCGAATGCGACTGCCACCTGCGGCTGCGGTTCCTCATTCTCGGTGTGACGTGGTGTGTCCGCTGTTCTTTCAAGGCGCGCCTTGCGGCTCGCCTTTTTGTTGGCGGTGTGGGGGCCAAGGAACAAGCCACCTTGGTCAAGGGCGGGGGCGATACCCCGCCCGCGAAGCAAAAGTTTATTTCGGATTCAGGGGCTTTGGCGGGAGTGAGCAGGTCGATTCTCCCGCTATCCACCCAGCTTGGCGCAGGTTTTTCTCAGTAAGCGCGGCAAGCGCGGCGAGCCATTCCGGGGCTTCGTTCAGCGCCGGGATATAACGGAACTGGCTGCCGCCTGCCGCGAGGAATTTTTCGCGGTTGAAGAGGGCAATTTCCTCCAGCGTTTCCAGACAGTCGGCGACAAAGCCAGGGCAGAAGACGTCGACGGCGCGCACCCCTTGGCCTGGCAGGTGTTCCAGCGTTTCCTGCGTGTAGGGTTGCAGCCAGTCCTCCCGGCCAAAACGGGACTGGAAGGTGACGCAATACGTATCCGGTTTGAGGTCCAGCGCCTGGGCAAGCAGGGCCGCCGTTTCCTGACACTGGTCGTAATAGGGATCGCCCAATGCGCGCGATTTTTCCGGCAGTCCGTGAAAACTCAACACCAGTTTTGTGCCAGTGAACGGCGGACTGCGGTGGCGGCGAATCTGGGCGGCAAGCGCGGCGATGTAGCCAAGGTCACTGTGAAAATCACGCAGGACCCGAATTTCCGGCTGGTTGCGGATACGAGCCAGCCAGGTGCCAAGCGCGTCCATCACGCTGGCAGTGGTGCTGGCCGCATATTGAGGATAGAGCGGCGCCACCAGAATGCGCGTGACGCCTTCGGCTTTCAGATGTGAAAGCACTTCCCCGACGCCGGGACTGCCGTAACGCATGGCCCAGCGCACAGGCACGTTTTTGATGCCCGCCTCACCCAGATAACCTTTGAGAAAGCGTGCCTGTTCCGCCGTATGGACGACGAGGGGCGCACCTTCGCGCGTCCAGACGCTCGCGTATTTTTCGGCGGAAACCTTGGGGCGCGTCGTGAGGATAACCGTGTGGAGAATGGGCTGCCAGAGCCAGTCTGGCAGTTCTATCACGCGCGGATCGGAGAGAAATTCCTTCAGGTAGGCGCGCACGGCCTTGGGGGTGGGCGCTGCCGGAGAGCCGAGATTGACGAGGAGAACGGCAGTCTGGGGCAGATCGTTGGTGTGGCGCGCGGGTTCGGGCAGGTAGCGGGGCATGATTCAGAGAGGGTTGTCACGCGACAGGGCGCTGGAAAGGAGTTTGGCCGTGATGTCCACAATGGGAATGACCCGCTCGTAGGCCATGCGGGTGGGGCCGATGACGCCCAGGGTTCCGACCACTTGCCCGTCGACCACATAAGGCGCGGCAACGACGCTGCATTCATCCAGCGGCGCCAGGCCGGATTCGCCGCCGATGAAGATTTGCACGCCTTCTGCCTGTCCAGCGTGTTCCAGCAGACCCATGAGGGTGGTGCGCTGCTCCAGCAGTTCAAAAAGTTCCCGCAGGCGCTTCATGTCGGAGGAAAGCTCTTCCACCGCAAGCAGGTTGTTTTCGCCGGAAACCACGCAATCGGTCTCCTCAGTAAACGCCTCGTCCCCGGCTTCCAGTGTGGCGGCAAGGAGACCCCGCATGTCCTGTTGCAGGGTTTTCAGCTCCGCGCGCAGACGCAGACGGATGTCCTCGAAGCTCTGCCCGGAAAAATGCTGGTTGAGATAATGGGTGGCGGCCACGAGTTCGGCGGCGCTGTAGGGACGCTCGGTAAACAGGATGCGGTTTTGCACATCGCCGTCGGTGGCGATGAGAATCAGGAGAATGCGTGTTTCCGAAAGACGGACAAACTCGATCTGGCGCAGGGTGGGCGCGGCGCGGCGAGGAATGGCGACAATGCCCGCGAAGCGCGTCAACTGCGAGAGCAGATGCGCGGCAGTGGTCGCCAGCCGCTGCGGTTGCGCCGGTTTCAGGCTGTTGCCGATTTCGCTGACTTCCTGCTTTCCCAGCGGCGCGATGGTGAGCAGCGAATCCACAAAAAGCCGGTAGCCGCGCGCGGTGGGCACACGCCCGGCGGACGTGTGCGGACTGGCGATGAAGCCGGATTCTTCCAGATCCGCCATGACGTTGCGGATGGTTGCGGGCGAGAGTTCAAGGCCGGAAGTGCGGGAGAGTGCCCGTGAGCCAACGGGCGCGCCGTCGGCGATGTAACGCTCGATCAGCGTTTTCAGGAGCGTGCGGGAGCGATCGTCAAGCATGAAGCGAATTGTAAGGCATCAGGCGCAGGACAATGCCAGAGCCTGTACAGAAAAATCCTGTATCCTGTGGCTGCCTTTGATTCGTGTGCATCCCATGTCCGCGCTTTCCCCGGAATTTTCCCTGATAGACCGTTATTTCACCCGTCCCGCGCGCAGCGCGACGCTGGGCGTGGGAGACGACAGCGCCCTGCTTCGTCCCACGCCGGGAATGGAACTCGCCGTCACCAGCGATCTGCTGGTTTCTGGAACGCATTTTTTACCCGATACCCACCCGGAGCGGCTGGGCTGGAAAACACTGGCGGTCAATCTTTCCGATCTGGCGGCGATGGGGGCAAAGCCGCGCTGGGTCACGCTGGCGCTCAGTTTGCCTGCGGTCGACGAAGTCTGGCTGGCCGCTTTCGCCCAAGGGTTTTTTGCCTGTGCCGATGCTTTCGGCGTGGAACTTGTCGGCGGTGATACGACGCGCGGGGCGCTTACCCTGTGCGTGACGGCGTTGGGCGAAGTGCCGCGTGGTGAAGCATTGCGCCGCGATGGCGCCAGAGCCGGGGATGACGTCTGGATTTCCGGCACGGTGGGTCTGGCGGCGTTGGGGTTGCGTCACCTTTTGGGCCACCCTGGCCTGCCCGCATCGCTTGCGCAACGCTGTGTCGCGCATCTGGAATGTCCGCAGCCGCGCGTTGAGCTGGGGCTGGCGCTCCGTGGCATCGCCACGGCGGCGCTGGATATTTCCGACGGCCTGCTGGCGGATTTGGGACATCTCGCCCGCCGTTCCGGGCTTGCCGCGCGGTTGGAGCGGGACTCTTTGCCCGTGTTGTCCGCTGAGGTTGCAGGCGATCTTGCCGAAGCGGCGCTGAACGCTTTCCTTTCCGGCGGCGATGATTACGAACTGTGTTTCAGCGCGCCAGCGGAACGCCGCGCCGACGTGGCGCAGATTGCCGCCCACCTCGATTTGCCGTTGTGGCGCATCGGCGCGATGCAGACCGGCGTGCCTGGTTCCGTGGCGGTAACAACAAGAGAGGGGCTGCCGCTGCCGCTGCCAACGCAGGCCGGGTACGACCATTTTTGTGCCTGTGCCTGATGTCTCAGTGTTGGCTCAAGGGTGTGTGACCGTTTTGTCACTGCTGACCGGTTCCGCGCCCATGGCATCCACCAGCCGGGGCGGTTTTTGTTCCAGCGCCCACAGAAGGCCGGTGAGGGCGAGTGCTATGCCGACACAGCCGAAGAACAGCAGCGTCCACAACATGACCCGGCTTGGGCGGTGTTCTTCCCTGGCCTTCTCTATTTCCGTGGATGCTGTGTTGCGTGCAGCGGAAAGGCTCAGTCCGCAGGCTGGGCATTGGGTGGGCAAAGTTTCGCCCAGGTCGAATTGACAATGAGGACAGGACAACATGATGTTCCGGGATGAATTCAAAAGAGAAAGAAAGGACAAAGCGGTCGTATTTCAACACGGACGACGCCAGCCGCGCAGTCGTTTTGTTTCTTTTCCTGCGACTTTGATGCGCGGCATGTGTCCGGAACGTGTCTTGTACCATGCCAATTTGTCTTTGGGGACAGTTGAGACGTTTTTTCCGGGTGCAATTGACTAAAAGTGTCGGTCGAGGGGGGGGCATTTTGTCATTGTGAGGAACTTTAGCCCTGCGGCAATCCATGCGTTTTTCTGGATGGTTTCGCTGCTGAAGCGCCTCACAATGACGAAATTCTCGCCACTTTAATTAATTGCCCCGGGTTTTCCTGAAGGGGCGCGCCAGACGGTGTCATCGCGGTATTTTAACTCACAAGGCGATGCAGCGGATTTGTATGGCCGCCATAAAAGAAGAAGCCGCATTCTCTGCATGACATATTGCTGGAAGCGGGCAAACTTTACGTTCAACGTCAGGCGGAAACACTGGATGTAGCACTGTAACAGCCTTTTTCTCTCTCCCCGGCGGGAGCGCGCGCCCTTCGTCATCGTGCGGTGCGAAGCCCTCCATCCCGTCATTGCGAAGCACGCAGCGGCGCGGCAATCCATGAAGCGGTTCAGCTATCGGAAACGCTGAAGCAAGTTCAAAGGTTGCCTTGTATATTGCGTTTTTCCCTCACCCCCGAGTTTGGGGGTTGTTTCGGAAGTTCTGGTACAGCCTGTCCGTTCTGCGGGTTGTAAAGCCCGGAATCCAGCGTTTGGCGTACCGTGGTCATCCAGTTGCCGGGGGCGGCGGTAACACGCCGACTGGATTGCCACGGGCTATGCCCTCGCAATGGCGCTGGCGTGCGGTTGAAATCATGCGGGCTGAAAAACTCTCTCCCGGCCTTTGGCCACCCTTTGCAGGGTACAAGCCCTCTCCCGCTTCGCGGAAGAGAGTAAAACCGGGCGCATCTACCCCCAAAAAAAACGGCGGGGCAGTGCCCGCCGTTTTGTTGGCGCATCGCGCCGTGAACCTCCCCTCTGATTCCTGACTTCTGATCCCTGATCCCTGATCAGAACCGATAGTTCACCTTGAGACCTCCGGTGACGCCTTCGCGCTGGCCCCAGTAGCCCTGGACGCCGACATCGAGTGTCAGCGGGGTATTGGCGAAGGGGGTGGTGGAGACGCCCAGTTCCACCCGGCCGGAATCGCCCTTGAGTTCGGGCGTCTGGAGTTTGAGGCGGTTTACGCCGGTGATCAGCGCGGCTTTTGCCTTGCCGTCGAATTCCTTTTCCCAGCCCGCGCCCGCGTAGGCCGCGAGGTTTGCGTTGAGCGCGTGGGTGTAGCGCGCGGAGAGGCGCAGGCGGTTGGAATCGACGTCATCGAAATCCAGTTCCATGCCGGTCACGCCCTTGATGTTTGCCCGGTCGCCCTTTTGGTGTGTCCACAGGTATTGGGCGGAAACGTCCAGGCTGTT
>JAISWQ010000114.1 GCA_031271025.1 Zoogloeaceae bacterium
CCAGATCGTCGATATTGAGAAAGTTTGCCAGGGAATTGATTTCCACACCGCTGCGCAAGGCTTCCACCACGCCCCGCCCGGAACGGATGGACGCCTGATGCGGCACAACCAGCGGATGCTCCCAAATTTCCAGTTCGCGCAATTCGGCTTCCGTCCCAACCCAGATGGCGACATGCCCCCAGTGACCGGGAATGAAGGCATCCGTCAGGCGAAACGGCGTCTTCTCCAGCAAAATGTCCCCCGCCCGCAACACGCCAGCCGCATCCGCCTCCACCGTCCACTGCTGATACAGCTTGCCGCGCCGGGTTTCCACCAGACCGACCGTGTTGCCAAACAGCAGACTGGACAAATGGGTACTCTCCCGTTGCAGCCGGAACAAGGCGTCCTGTGTCATGTCGCCGAAAACCTCGAATACCTGTCCCATCGCCTTGAGTGGCCGCCGTTTCGCCACCAGGTGAAACGAGGGACTCTGTTCCACAAAGGTGCGCAAATAGCGGCAAGCAGGCGCGTAGTCGACAAATTCCGCTTCCGTCTGCGCGCAGGGGTCGCCCTTGTCCGTTTCGGCAATATATCGCCGATACCACTGGATGGCGCCGCGCACCCGCCGACGATTATTGGCGGAGGTAAACATTCGATTGACGCGCTGCAATTCCTCGGCAGTAAAGTGCCCTTCCCCCAAATCCATCTGGTTCAGGTGACGGCGCAAATCCTTGTCACTCTGCCAGAGCGAAACCGCAATCATATAGTTGTCATACAACATCAAGGCAGAAGAAAGGGACAATAGCACCCCCAGGCGCTGAATCTTGCCGGGAACGCCCGCTGCGGGCGGCGATGCCGTCCAGCATTCATGCACGAGCGCCGTATCGAGCAATGCCTGCCGCTCTTCAATCAGGACGAGCGCGCCATCGCGGATGCGCTGCAAATCATACCCGCTCAAGGCTTCCTTCTTCGCTTTCTTGGCGCGGATTTCCTGATAGAAGGCAATGACGCCGCTGCGCGTAGACAGCGCCTTGCCCGAACGCGCCAGATAGTCATCCAGCTCCCGCACCATCTCTTCTTGCGTCATCAACTCCGGTATGGCGGGACAAACACGGGCAGGCAATTCCATCATTGAAGAGTCCGGCAACGGCGGCTTTCCTTGCGCGCCAAGCGGCAACAAGAAGACGGGCAAGACGAAAAGCAACTGGCGGACAGAAGCGGACATGAAAAACTCCAAAGTTCGGAAGACAGAAAAATCAGCACGGACAGATGTCCCAATGGCGCGGCGATTTTACACCCGTGGCATTTCCGCGCCGCGGACAATTTCACGTTGGACAACTCCATATTCCCTGTTATCAGGGCGCATCCGGCAACAGTGGCGGCGCCGGACAATCCAGGCTCTGGGTGAAAGCGCGCAGAAGTTCGGATTCCGCAAGCGTAATCTTGCCGTCGTGTTGCACGGCGGCAACGCAAGCAGAAAGGAAACGCTGACGAAAACGCGGCATGGCCTGGGCAATGCGATCCAGCGCGCGGTCAATCGTTTCCGGGCTCAGCTTGGAACGTTCCGGGAACGGCACATCCGCAAACGACGTCAGCTTCAGCGCGTGCAGATAGGCTGTCTGCACCGCCGCGTCGTCATTCGGGTTGCCCGCGTGCGCCAGCAGCGCCAGCAGACAGGAGACATCCGTCGCCAGCCGCTCCATTTGCAGACCATGGCGTTTGCGCGGAAGTCCCAGCGCGCTTTTCAGGATATGCACCTGCGCCAGTTCCAGAAGAGAAATGCGGCCATCCGCCCGCACCAGCGCGTTAGCGCATTGCATGCAACGGCGTTTTTCCTCATCGGTAAAACCGCCAAGCACGGGCAAGGCCAAATCCAACAGCGGCAAACGGCTGCGCGGACCGCGCTGCGTCAGCCATGCCGCGCAATCGCAGACGTTTTTGGCAAGCGTCGAATCATAGGTCGCCGTGATGATCGCCAGTTGTTTCTTCTGGGTTTCCGCTGCTTCCGTTTCCGCGAACAACAGCGCGTAAACAGCGGCCAGCGCGCCTTTCGGGGTATGGACATCCGTTCCCGGCTCCGTCGGCAGGTCGGCAATAAACGCCTGGGCATAGGCCAGTTGCGCGGGCGCATCCAAGCCAATATCAAGAAAGTTGCTGCCGCTGCCGCCAGGCTGTTCCGCCGCCCCTTTTGCCGCGCGCGCGGCGCGCACCGCGCTTTCTCGCACTTTTGCCAGCGGAATGTTTTCGATGCGGGCAATCCGTTTTTCTATGGGCGGATGCGTGGCGAACAGGCCGGAAAACAACGGAAAGCGGCGCACGCCTTCGCCGAAAAACAGGTGACTGGCCTCTTCCGCCCGTGGATGTTCGAGGCGTGTGCCGAATCCGCCCATCATGCGCAGCGCGCCCGCCAGACCATTCGGGTTGCGGGTGAACTGTACGGAAAAGGCGTCCGCCAGATATTCCCGCTCGCGGGAAATGGCCGCCTTGATGATTTTGCCGAAAAACACGCCGATCGAACCCACCACCACCAGTATCATTCCCAGCAATATCGCCACGCCCTGGGCCTTGCTGCTGCTTCTTCCTCGCGACTTGCCCCGCAGGAGGGCGCGACCGATGGAGGTCAGAAACAGGATGCCGAACAACACGCCGAACAGCCGCAGGTTGAGGCGGGCGTCGCCGCTGACGATATGGCCGATTTCATGACCGATGACGCCCTGAAGCTGATCGCGATCGCAACGATTGAGCAGTCCGCTGGTCACGGCAACCACATTGTTCGTCGGCCCCGTACCCGCTGCGAAGGCGTTCAGGCTTTTTTCCGCGTCGAGCACGAAGACCTTCGGCGTGGGAATCCCGGCGGCAATGGACATTTCATCGACCACATTGAGCAGACGACGCTCCGCGGCTACCGTGGTTGCGCGCGCCAGCAGACGTCCACCCAGTTCACTGGCGATGAGCGCGCCGCCCATGCGGGAAAGCTGGAAGATTTTCCACAACGAAGCGCCCGCAATCGTGCCGCCGACCAGGAGCGTCGTCCAGATCAGATATTCCCAGTTGAGAAAGCGCGCCCATGATGTAAAGTCGGTTTGCGCCACCTTGTACGCCATGTCCTCCATGCGCGTTCCCATGGCCGTCACGCCGATTCCGGAAAAATGCGCCTGCGGGACGACCAACAGGATGACACCCAGATAGATGACCAGGATGATGACGCACACCGCCAGCGCGAACCACAATACCAGCCAGCGGGTATTGCGCCGTGCCTTGATCTGCGCGTTGAAGAAGTCCATGCCAGTGACGATCCGAAAAACCGCTTTTCAGAAAATCAGGAAAACTTGACCTGCACGTTCTGCCGCACGACGTCGGGCGTATCCGTTTCCCATTGCTTCGCCACCCTGAAGCCGAAGGACGCGGCGAACAGCACATTCGGGAAGGTTTCGCGCCGGGTGTTGTAGTGCATCACCGCGTCGTTGTAAGCCTGGCGGGCAAAGGAAATGCGGTTTTCCGTGGAAGCGAGTTCTTCCTGCAACTGCGCCATGTTTTGGTTGGCCTTGAGGTCGGGATAGGCTTCGGAAAGCGCGAAAAACTTGGTCAGGAGACCGGAAAGCCCGCTTTCCGCCGCCGCCAATTCCGCCATCGCGCCGGGGTCCTGCGCCACTTTCTTCGCCGCCGCCTGCGCGCTGTTGCGCGCGGCAATCACCGCCGTCAGCGTCTCGCGCTCGTGCTGCATGTAGGCTTTGGCGGTCTCGACCAGATTGGGAATCAGGTCATAACGCCGCTGCAACTGCACATCAATCTGGGCAAAGGCATTCTTCATCTGGTTTGTCAGCGCCACCAAACCGTTGTAGATGATGATCACCCAGACCACGCCCCCCACCACAATGCCAAACACCACACCAAGAATAACGTCCATGATCAGACCCTCCATAAAAAGATACAAAGACACATGGCGATAAGTGTAAAGCAATGACAGGAAATAGCAATGCCATAAATTGACAAAGAACAAAAAACAGGAGATAGAAGACTGAGGACAGAGGACTGAGACTGAGCGTTCACTGTGCTCACTTTGTAGTCGGTAGTCATAAGTACGCGCGCCCCGTATGTATAAGAACGGGACAACAGCGTGCAGGTGGTCTGCGCCCAAACCGTGCGTACCAGCGTCCTGAGCACCAGTATGGTGCATCCTATTCTCCTTCCCTGTCGGCGAAACGGCGCGTCTGCCGGGCTGCTTCTCTTTTCCCCTCTCGCTGGCAAGCGCGGCGTAGATGGCATGAAACATGCTGAATCCCGCGCATGAATCCCATGAACTTTCCCTATCTGCGCGACAGCAAGGTCTGCGCCGGTCTGCCGCCGGAAATCTTCCGGCAGGTGCTGGTCGAACTCGTGGTAGACGAAGCGCCGATGGCGTTGGCGTTGCTGGAAGCAAGCGGCACGGTCATTCTGAACAACCGGGAATACAGAAAACTCCCAGCCGAACTGGCGGTGACGGAACCGGCGCATCTGATCCTGGACATGGCCTGTCCCGGCTGGCGCGCTTCCCTTCTGAAGGCTGGCGCTGCTGGAGAATTCCACGCGCTGGAACTGCGCATCGACCAGTCCGGCGGCTCGGCGCGCTGGTTTTCCTGTTCGGCCATTCCCCTGATCACAGAAGATGAGAGCTGCGTCAAGACAAAGAATTTTCATTACCTGCTCCTGGTCATCAGCGACATCAGCGCCTTGCGCCAGGAACAGGAGCGGACGCGCCTATCCGCCCTGCGCGCGCTTCTGGCGGAGGAAGAACATGCCGAAGTGTTGCGCGAAAGCCTTTCCGCCGCGCTCTACCGGCTCGAAGGGCCGCTGAATGTCCTGCGCTCCGCCATCGGCATGTTGAAGAACCGGGAACCCGCCATGTCCGGGGCGCTCTCCGCGGCACTGGCGGAAGGCCACGCCCGCCTGGAAGAATTGCGTCAGTTGATCCCGCCGGAACCCTGCGAGGCCGTCGCGCCCGTCCACCTGAACGCGGTGCTGCGCGACGTGCTGGAAGTTTGCACGGCGCGCATGCTGGCCAATGGCATCAGCGTCAACTGGCAGCCCGCCGCCGTCCTGCCCGCCATCCTGGGACGCCCCCTGCAATTGCATTCGCTCTTCAAGGCGCTGGTGGACAACGCCATCGACATGCTCTCGCA
>JAISWQ010000141.1 GCA_031271025.1 Zoogloeaceae bacterium
GCGCTCCACGCGCCGACCGATTCTCCAGACGCCTGTCCAGCAGCCCCGCCTCGCCATCGGCTTCGTAACGCCCCAGATAACGACGGAAACTGCGCGCGCACAGCCCCAGCAACTCTGCCGCTTCCTCCTGGCTCAGCCGTCCCTGGTTCCAGCCTACATACGCTTCTTCAAAACGCATCTTCCTCACCTCTTCCTGCACGATCGTTCGTTTCATCATCACAACCCCCTTGCGGTGACTATGACGACCGGACAACTATCGCGCTACAAAGGTGGACAGATATAAAGCTCGCTACAAACTTCGGGTTAACCGTTGCGCGAAAGAATAAAGTCTGTATAATCCCGCATCTTTCTTTCCGTGCCCGTCTTGGGCGCGGGTGTTTTGATCCTCCCCTTGCGGGTTCCAAGACTGTTCGCTGCCCTTGGGTGGCGGGATAAGTTGGAGAGGTAAATGATTCAAATGCAAACGGTTCTGGACGTTGCCGACAACACCGGCGCGCGTTCAGTGATGTGCATCAAGGTACTGGGAGGCTCCCGGCGCCGGTATGCCGGCGTCGGCGACGTCATCAAGGTGAGCATCAAGGATGCCGCGCCGCGTGGTCGCGTCAAAAAGGGCGATGTCTATAACGCCGTGGTGGTGCGTACCGCCAAGGGCGTGCGTCGTCCTGACGGTTCCCTGGTGAAGTTTGACGGCAATGCCGCTGTGCTTCTGAACAACAAACTCGAGCCGATTGGCACGCGTATCTTTGGGCCGGTAACGCGCGAACTGCGTACCGAGCGTTACATGAAGATCGTGTCGCTCGCGCCGGAAGTCCTGTAAGGAGCCTGGATAATGGAAAAGATTCGCAAGGACGATGAAGTGATCGTCATCGCCGGCAAGGACAAAGGCAGGCGCGGCACGGTCAAGGCACGCGCCGGGGACGGCGATTACCTGTTGGTTGAAGGGATCAATGTCGCCAAGAAGCACGTGCGTCCCAATCCGAGCAAGGGCGAGCAGGGCGGCATCATCAACAAGGAAATGCCGATCCATGTCTCCAATGTGGCGATTTTCAATCCTGCCACCGGCAAGGCCGATCGCGTTCGCGTCGTGGTGAAGGCGGTAGAAGGTGGCCGCAAGAAAGTGGAACGGATTCGCGTGTTCAAATCGAACGGCGAACTCGTGAAGGCATAAGGAAACGATATGGCTCGCCTGTTTGATACATACAAAAAGGACGTGACGCCCGCGCTGGTGAAACAGTTCGCTTACAAGTCCGTCATGGAAGTGCCGCGCATCACCAAGATCACCCTCAACATGGGGGTGGGCGAAGCGGTGGCGGACAAAAAGGTGCTGGAAAACGCCGTGGGTGACATGCAGAAGATCGCCGGACAAAAGCCGGTGGTGACGAAGGCGAAGAAATCCATCGCCGGGTTCAAGATTCGGGATGATTACCCCATTGGCTGCATGGTGACCTTGCGTGGTTTGCGCATGTATGAATTTCTCGATCGTCTCGTCAGTGTCGCGCTGCCGCGTGTACGCGACTTCCGGGGGATTGTCGGCAAAGGCTTTGATGGCCGCGGCAATTACAACCTGGGCGTCAAGGAGCAGATCATTTTCCCCGAAATCGAATATGACAAGGTGGATGCCTTGCGGGGAATGAACATCAGCATCACCACCACTGCCAAGACCGACGAGGAATGCAAGGCATTGCTCGGCGCGTTCCGGTTTCCTTTCAAGAATTGAGGCCACGATGGCGAAACTTGCCCTGATTAACCGCGAAGACAAACGCCGCGCTCTGGTGGCGAAGTACGCGAAAAAGCGCGAAGCTCTGCTGGCGATCATTGAAAACGCCAGTCTTTCCGATGCCGAACGTTATGAAGCGCGGTTGAAGCTGCAACAGCTTCCCCGCAACGCCAGCCCTTCCCGGCTGCGCAATCGTTGCCAGCTCACGGGGCGTCCCCGTGGTGTGTTCCGCAAGTTCGGGTTGTGCCGCAACAAAATCCGCGAATTGGCTTTTGATGGCCAGATTCCGGGTATTGTCAAGGCAAGCTGGTAAGCCAAAGGAGAACGAATATGGCGATGAGCGATCCGATCGCGGACATGCTGACCCGCATCCGCAATGCCCAAATGGCGGAAAAAGCGGTGGTGGCGATGCCCGCTTCCAAACTGAAGGCGGCAATTGCCGCGGTTCTGAAAGAAGAAGGCTATGTTGAGGATTTTGCCGTCAAGGCGGAAACCGGCAACAAGGCCACGCTTGAAATTGCCCTCAAGTATTACGCAGGGCGTCCGGTGATCGAAAAGATCGAACGGGTTTCCCGTCCCGGCCTGCGTGTTTACAAGGGTTCTGACGACATTCCCCGCGTGATGAACGGTCTGGGGGTTGCCATCGTTTCCACGCCCAAGGGTGTGATGACGGATCGCAAGGCGCGCGCTACCCGTGTGGGCGGCGAAGTGCTCTGCGTTGTGGCGTAAGGGAGGGATGCTGAATGTCTCGCGTAGGTAAAAACCCGATTCCCCTGCCTGCTGGCGTTGAAGCCAGGGTTGAGGCGACGGCGATCACGGTCAAGGGCGCGCTGGGAACATTGACGCTGGCTGCAAGTCCTGCGGTTGAAGTCAAGGTCGAAGGCGGCGCACTGCATTGTGCCCGTGTGGCAGGCGTCGAGAACGCCTCCGCGCTGTGGGGTACCATGCGCGCCAACCTGAACAACATGGTGATTGGCGTCTCCAGAGGCTTTGAAAAGAAGCTGACCCTGGTCGGTGTGGGCTATCGTGCCCAGGCGCAGGATGGTGCCGTCGTGAATCTGACGCTTGGTTTCTCTCATCCCGTGGCGCACAAGATGCCCGCCGGGGTGAAGGTGGAAACGCCAACCCAGACCGAAATCATCGTGAAGGGTGTGGACAAGCAGAAGGTTGGACAAGTGGCCGCCGAAATTCGTGCCTACCGCGCTCCCGAACCCTACAAGGGCAAGGGCGTGCGTTATGCCGACGAAGTGGTGGTACTCAAGGAAACCAAGAAGAAGTAAAGGGTAAGTGACATGCTGAACAAGAAAGAAGCGCGTTTGCGCCGTGCCCGCAGAAGCCGCGCCAAAATTGCCGAGCTGAAAGCGGTGCGTCTCTCCGTGCATCGGACGAATGCCCACATTTACGCCCAGATCATCAGTCCTTGCGGGAGCAAGGTGCTGGCAGCGGCTTCCTCCCTGGAAGCCGAAGTGAAAAAGGACGTGAAGAACGGTGGCAATACAGCGGCGGCTTCCGCAATTGGCAAGCTGATTGCCGAACGGGCGAAGGCGGCAGGCGTGGAAACGGTGGCGTTCGATCGTTCCGGGTTCCAATATCATGGCCGCGTCAAGGCGCTGGCCGAGGCAGCCCGTGAAAACGGCCTGAAATTCTGAGGACGGATTGCGAAATGGCTAAACCGAACAGCAGCAACAAGAAGACGCAGAGCAACGAGGAACGCGACGACGGTCTCCGCGAAAAGATGGTTGCCGTCAACCGTGTCACCAAGGTGGTGAAGGGCGGGCGGATTCTCGGCTTTGCGGCGCTCACCGTGGTGGGCGATGGCGACGGCGGCGTGGGCATGGGCAAGGGCAAGTCCCGCGAAGTGCCGGTTGCCGTCCAGAAGGCGATGGAAGAAGCGCGGCGCAAGATGTTCAAGGTGAGCCTGAAAAGCGGCTCCCTGCATCACACCGTCATCGGCAAGCACGGCGCAACCGAAGTGATGATCCAGCCCGCGCCGGAAGGTACGGGCATCATCGCGGGCGGCGCCATGCGCGCGGTCTTCGAGGTGATCGGCATCACCAACGTCGTGGCCAAGGCGCACGGTTCCACCAATCCCTACAACATCGTGCGGGCGACTCTGAACGGTCTTTCCCGCATGAATACCCCCGCCGAAATCGCCGCCAAGCGCGGCAAGCGGGTCGAAGACATTCTGGGGTAAGTCATGGCAGAAAAAAAAGTCAAGGTGACGCTCGTCAAGAGCATTATCGGCACCAGGGAATCCCATCGCGCGACGGTGCGCGGCCTGGGGTTGCGCAAACTGAACCATACGGTCGAACTGGAAGACACGCCCGCTGTGCGCGGCATGATCCAGAAGGTGGCCTACCTCCTGAAGTATGAGGGTTAAGACATGACGACGATGCGTCTCAATACCATCAAGCCCGCCGAAGGCGCGAAGCACGCGAAGAAGCGCGTGGGGCGCGGCATCGGTTCCGGCCTCGGCAAGACAGCGGGGCGTGGCCACAAGGGACAGAAGTCCCGTTCCGGCGGTTTCCACAAGGTCGGCTTTGAAGGCGGGCAAATGCCGATTTATCGCCGTTTGCCCAAGCGTGGCTTCTTCTCGCTTTCCAACGCCCGTAACGTGGAAGTTCGCCTGAGCGAGCTGAACCTGCTGCCGGTCGACGAAGTGGATTTGTTGACCCTGAAGCAGGCAGGTTTGATTCCCGGCAACGCGCTTTCCGCCAAGGTGATCCTTTCCGGTGAACTTGGCAGGAAGGTCATCCTCAAGGGGGTGGGTGCGACCAAGGGCGCGAAGGCCGCGATTGAAGCGGCGGGCGGCGCTGTGGCGGAAGCCTGATTCAGGCAAATTTGATTGAAGTTGATTTCGAGGCAAGGGAATAGCATCTTGGCAGCAAATCCGGGTTTGACACTTGGCGGCAAGGACAAGTTTGGCGATCTGCGCCGCCGTCTGCTGTTTTTGGTGGGCGCGCTGATCGTGTATCGCATTGGCGCGCATATTCCCGTGCCGGGGATCAATCCGGCGCGGCTGGCGGAACTGTTCCAGCAGCAACAGGGCGGCATCCTGGGCATGTTGAACATGTTTTCCGGGGGGGCCTTGAAGCGTTTTACCATTTTCGCGCTGGGGATCATGCCCTATATTTCCGCGTCCATCATCATGCAGTTGATGACCTATGCGGTGCCGCACCTGGAAGCCCTGAAGAAGGAAGGGCAGGCCGGTCAGCGCAAGATTACCCAATACACCCGCTATGGCACGCTGGCGCTGGGGCTGGTGCAAAGCCTTGGGATTGCCGTCATGCTGGAATCGCAATCCGGCCTGGTGTATGCGCCCGGTTTCGGGTTTCGCATGACGACGGTGATCACGCTGATGACCGGGACGATGTTCCTGATGTGGCTGGGCGAGCAGATTACCGAGCGTGGTCTGGGCAACGGGATTTCCCTCATCATCTTTGCCGGTATCGTGGCGGGTTTGCCTTCGGCGCTGGGCGGTCTCTTTGAACTTGTGAGAACCGGCGCGATGCACTCGCTTTCCGCGATTTTCATCTGCATTCTGGTGGTGTTGGTGACAGCTTTCGTGGTCTTCGTGGAACGGGGGCAGCGCCGGGTTTTGCTGAATTACGCCAAGCGCCAGGTCGGCAACAAGATGTATGGCGGGCATTCGCACTACCTGCCCCTGAAGCTCAACATGTCTGGCGTGATTCCTCCGATTTTTGCCTCTTCCATCATCCTCTTCCCGGCAACGGCGGCGGGCTGGTTTGGTCAGGGCGCGGGCATGGACTGGCTGAAGAACATTTCCAGCAAGCTCTCGCCGGGGGAGCCGATTTACGTGCTGCTTTACGCGGCGGCCATTATTTTCTTCTGCTTCTTCTATACGGCGCTGGTTTTCAATTCCCGTGAAGTGGCGGACAACCTGAAGAAGAGCAGCGCCTTTGTGCCGGGCATTCGTCCCGGCGAGCAGACGTCGCGCTATATCGACAAGGTTTTGATGCGGCTCACCTTGGTGGGCGCGCTTTACATCACGCTGGTATGTCTGTTGCCGGAATTCCTGATCGTATATTGGAAGGTGCCGTTCTACTTTGGTGGAACCTCGCTACTCATCATTGTCGTGGTGACGATGGATTTCATGCAGCAGATGCAGTCCTACATGATGTCGCATCAATATGAAAGTCTCTTGAAAAACGCGAATTTCAAGGGACGGTAAGAAGATATGGCCAAGGAAGACGTCATTGAAATGCAGGGTGAGGTTCTGGAAAACCTCCCCAACGCCACCTTCAGGGTGCGCCTGGAAAACGGACATGAAGTCCATGCTTTCATCTCTGGCAAGATGCGTTTGCACTATATTCGCATCCTGCCTGGGGATAAGGTGACGGTGCAACTGACGCCCTATGATTTGACCAAGGCGCGGATTGTGTTCCGCACCAAAACCTGATTTTCAGTTCTCTACGCGTAACCCAGAAGGGACGGGAAGTCGGCTGCTTTCCAACCTTCCAACCAGGAGTCGTAACATGAAAGTTTTACCTTCGGTGAAGCGCATTTGCCGGAATTGCAAGGTGATCCGCCGCAAGGGTGTGGTTCGGATCATCTGCAAGGATCCGCGTCACAAACAGCGGCAGGGCTGAGAAGCCCCGTCCGGTTTTTTTAATTTTGGCATTCGTGGAGTGAATCAATGGCCCGTATCGCAGGGGTAAACATTCCGAATCACCAGCACGCGGAAATCGCGCTGACTGCCATTTATGGCATCGGTCGCGCGCGCGCCCAGAAAATCTGTGACGCGGCGGGTGTGATTCGGTCGAACAAGATCAAGGATCTGACAGACGCGGAGCTGGAAAAGCTGCGTGATGAAGTCGGCAAGCTCTCCGTGGAAGGGGATCTGCGCCGTGAAGTCACGATGAGCATCAAGCGTCTGATGGATCTGGGTTGCTATCGTGGGCTTCGTCATCGCAAGGGCTTGCCTGTGCGCGGTCAGCGCACGCGCACCAACGCGCGCACCCGCAAGGGACCGCGCAAAGCCATTGCCGGCAAGAAGAAATAAGGACTGACTCATGGCAAAGACCACCCAAAAAGTGAAGAAGAAAGTCAAGAAGAACGTGACCGAAGGGGTCGCGCATATTCACGCTTCCTTCAACAACACCATCATCACCATCACCGATCGTCAGGGCAATGCGCTTTCCTGGGCGACTTCCGGCGGCGCGGGCTTCCGGGGTTCGCGCAAATCCACGCCGTTTGCGGCGCAGGTCGCGGCGGAAGCTGCGGGCAAGGCGGCGCAGGATTGCGGCGTGAAAAATCTGGAAGTGCGCATCAAGGGGCCTGGCCCCGGGCGTGAGTCTTCCGTCCGCGCGCTGAACGCGCTGGGCATGAAGATTGCCAGCATCACCGACGTGACGCCGGTTCCGCACAATGGCTGCCGTCCGCCCAAGAAACGCCGTATTTAAGGAGTTGAAACGTGGCTCGTAATCTCGATCCCAAATGCCGTCAGTGCCGCCGTGAAGGCGAAAAGCTCTTCCTCAAGGGCGAAAAATGCTTTTCCGACAGGTGCGCCATCGAGCGCCGCGCCTACGCGCCCGGTCAGCACGGACAGAAATCCGGCGCGCGGCTTTCCGATTATGGCGTGCATCTGCGCGCCAAGCAGAAAATCCGCCGTGTCTATGGCGTCCTGGAAGGCCAGTTCCGCCGTGTGTTCGCGGAAGCGGAGCGGCGCAAGGGCCAGACCGGTGAAAATCTCCTGCAACTGCTGGAAGCGCGCTTGGATTCCGTTGCCTACCGCATGGGCTTTGGCGCTTCCCGCGTCGAGGCGCGGCAGGTGGTGCGCCACAATGGCGTGCTGGTCAACGGCAAGCGTGTCAATATTCCTTCTTTCCTCGTGTGTCCGGGGGATGTGGTGTCGCTTTCCACCGGGGCGCGCGCGCACCTGCGGGTCAAGGCGGCGTTGCAGGCGGCTGAATCGCGCGGTTTCCCGGAATGGATCAGCGTCGACGTGAAGGAAGGCAAGGGTACTTTCAAGGCCATGCCGCTGCGCTCTGAACTTTCGCCGACCCTGAACGAAGGTCTGGTCATCGAACTTTATTCCAAGTAAACGGCGTGTCGATCGCTTCAAAAAGGACAGCTCATGCAAAGCAATACGCTCCTCAAACCGCGCATCATTGACGTACAAAGCGTCTCTCCGGTGGAAGCCCGGGTGGTGATGGAACCTTTTGAACGGGGTTTTGGTCACACACTCGGCAATGCCTTGCGCCGCATCCTGCTTTCTTCGATGGATGGCTATGCCCCGACCCAGGTCTCGATCGAGAACGTCCTGCACGAATATTCCACCATTGACGGCGTGGAAGAAGACGTGGTGGATATTCTCCTCAACCTGAAGGGTGTGGTCTTCAAGCTGCACAATCGCAACGAAACGCTGCTTTCCCTGAAAAAGGAAGGCCCCGGCGTGATCCGCGCGGGGGACATCGAAACGACGCATGACGTGGAAATCATCAATCCGGAACATGTCATTGCGCATTTGCAGCCCGGCGGCAAGCTGGCGATGGAATTCAGGGTGGAAAAGGGACGCGGCTATGTGCCGGGCAATCTCAGGAACCTGAATGATGCCAAGACCATTGGCCAACTGATACTGGATGCGTCCTTCTCGCCAGTGAAACGGGTTGCCTATTCGGTGGAATCCGCGCGTGTGGAGCAACGTACCGACCTGGACAAGCTGATCGTCGAAATCGAGACGAATGGCGTGATCCAGCCGGAAGAAGCGATTCGCTGTGCCGCCCGTATTCTGGTGAGTCAACTGGAAGTGTTCGCGGATCTGGAAGGCACCGCGCCGATCAGGGAAGCAAGCAGGCCACAGCAGGTAGACCCCATGCTTCTGCGGCCTGTGGACGATCTGGAACTCACGGTGCGCTCGGCAAACTGCCTCAAGGCGGAGCACATCTACTATATCGGCGATCTGATCCAGCGCACCGAAGGCGAGTTGCTGAAGACGCCGAATCTG
This sequence comes from Zoogloeaceae bacterium, assembly GCA_031271025.1. Classification (GTDB taxonomy): domain Bacteria; phylum Pseudomonadota; class Gammaproteobacteria; order Burkholderiales; family Rhodocyclaceae; genus Azovibrio. The sequence goes on from JAISWQ010000141.1 coordinate 8,685, forward strand.
GGGCGCAAGTCTCTGAATGAAATCAAGGAAGTGCTGGCGACGCACGGCCTTACGCTTGGCATGAAGCTGGAAAACTGGCCGCCTGCCGGGCTGGAACCACATTGAGTGGAAAGTGGAAGGCCGCTTGAAGGCGGCGCTTCCCTTTTCTTGAAACTGGACGCTTGAAGAACGAAAGGAATGAACCATGCGTCACCGTTTGGGTTTGCGGAAACTGAACCGCACCAGCAGCCATCGCCTGGCGATGCTGCGCAATTTGTCTGTCTCGCTGCTGAGACATGAAGCGATCAAGACCACCCTGCCCAAGGCCAAGGAATTGCGCCGGGTTGTGGAACCGCTGATTACGCTGGGCAAGAAGCCCAGCCTCGCAAACCGCCGTCTGGCGTTTGACCGCCTGCGCGACCGCGAAATCGTGGTGAAGCTCTTCGAGGCGCTGGGGCCTCGCTATGCCGCGCGTCCGGGGGGCTATTTGCGTATCCTGAAATGCGGTTTTCGTGTTGGCGACAACGCGCCCATGGCCTATGTCGAGCTGCTTGATCGCCCCGAAGCCACGGAAGCCGTGGAAGTGGCGGAAGAAGACGCGGAAGGCTGAAGCTGTCCGCAATCCAAGCCTTCTTCGTTACAAGCGAGGCGCAAAGCGATGCGGCAATACGACCTTGGGGATTACCCATGTTCCAGAAAACAGAACTGCTTTATGGATTGCCGCGCTGCGCCCGCTTTTGACGGTGGATTTGATCTGGGGTGCCTTGAGTACTGACCGCTGAGTAATTTATTGATTTGCCCTAACGCCCGCTGGGGACACCCGCGAGGCCGTTGACTTTCATCCCCGGCTTGATCCCCTTGGCAGAGAACCAGCCTTGGTTCATTTCCAGTGCGTAGCGCACCGGCGCGGCAGCGCAATGGTTGTTTTCGCTCTGCGGTTGCATGTCGCGGATATTGACGATCACGCCCTCGTCGTCGATGAAAGCGACGGAGAGCGGAATCAGGGTGTTTTTCATCCACATGCAAGGCTGTTCCGCCTGCGGAAAGACAAACAACATGCCTTGGTTGATACCCAGATGCCGCCGCTGCATCAGGCCGGTCATGCGCTGTTCGGGCGTAGCGGCAACCTCGGTCTCGATGCGATAAAAGCTCGCCTGAAGTTCCACGCGCGGCAGGTGTTGTGCCTGGGCGGGAAAGGAGAGGTAGAAGAGGGCGGAGAATGCGGGCAGGAAACTGAATTTCATCGTGCGCTTCGTGGTGAGGAGCCTGGGCGCGAATTATACGGCAACAGCTTTTCCGGCGTGTCCTGCAACAGGCGCGCCTCGCCGGGAGCGAGACCCGACAGAGAAAAAGGGCCAATGGCGGCGCGGACAAGACGCAGGGTGGGAAAGCCGACAGCAGCGGTCATGCGCCGCACCTGCCGGTTGCGGCCTTCGCAGAGCGCAAGCTCGATCCATGCGGTCGGGATGGCGGCGCGCTGGCGGATGGGCGGAATGCGCGGCCAGAGGTGGGGCGGTTCCGCAATCCGGCGTGCGCGGGCGGGACGGGTAATACCGTCGTTCAGATGCACGCCCCGGCGCAGTGTTTCCAGTGCCGCCTCATCCGGTTCACCTTCCACCTGTACCCAGTAGATTTTTTCCAGCTTGTGGCGTGGCGCGCTGATGCGCGCCTGCAGCTGGCCGTTGTCGGTGAGGAGAAGCAGGCCTTCGCTGTCGGCATCCAGCCGTCCGGCCACATAAACGCCGGGCAGGTCAATGTAATCCTTGAGACCTCGCCAGCGTCCTTCCGGGGTGAACTGGCTCAAAACACCGTAAGGCTTGTTGAAGAGAAGCAGACGGGACATGCGAGAACGGGGGCAGGGAAGAAGGGGGATTTTAACGCAGCATCCTTGGGCACATGCCCCGAAACAGGGCATTCAAATACGCTGTTTTCTGCCTTGGAGGCTGGTTCTCCGCCGTTTGGCGCGACAGGGAAAATGGCATGGCTTTTGCTGAAAGCCGCACTCCAAATCTTGTTTTTTCAGAAGGAGTTGCTCATGTCCGAATCTCGGTTGTCCGATCATTTTTCCGTCCCCGTTTGCAATTTCGTCGCGGGGACATGGCGTGACGCTGTGTCTGGCGCACGGTTTGTGAAACGCGCGCCTGCCACGGGCGAAGTGTTGACCGAAGTTGCGCATTCTGCCGCTGCGGACGTCGACGCGGCGGTTGCCGCTGCCCGCGCCCAGTTCGATGGCGGCGACTGGGCGCGGCTTTCCGGCGCGGCGCGCGGGCGTTTGCTTTACGCGCTTGCCGATTTGCTGGAACGGGACGCGGATCATTTCGTGCGTCTACTTGCGGTGGAACAGGGACGTCCGCTCATGGAAATGCGGATGCTGGATCTGCCGATGTCCATCGACGTGTTGCGCTATTTCGCGGGTTGGGCGGACAAACTCGAAGGCCGCCAGATTCCCACGGGAGGCTTCATGGGGCGTCCCACCCTGAACTACACCACGCGCGAGCCGGTGGGCGTCGCGGCGCTGATCGTGCCTTGGAACGCGCCTTTGATGATCGGTCTCTGGAAGCTGGCTCCGGCTCTGGCGGCGGGTTGCGCGGTGGTGTTGAAACCTTCGGAGGATGCGCCCTGTGCCCTGTCCGCGCTCATGGATCGGGTTGCCGAAGCGGGCTTTCCACCCGGCGTAGTCAACCTGGTGAACGGCATGGGAGAGACGGGCGCGGCACTGGTGGCGCATCCTGGTGTGGATAAGGTGAGTTTTACCGGTAGCACCGCCGTAGGGCGTCTCATTGCCTGTGAGGCCGCGCCGCGTTTCAAACGCCTCACGCTGGAATTGGGGGGGAAAGCGCCGCAGATTCTGTGTGCCGATGCCGATCTTGCCGTTGCGATTCCTGGCGTGGCGATGGGTTTGTTCGTCAACCAGGGACAAACCTGTGCTGCCGGAACCCGCGTGCTTGTCCATCGCGCGTGCTACGACGAGGTCGTGGCCGCGCTCGCGGCGGCGGCGAAGGCGATCACACTGGGCGATCCCCTGGAAGCCGATACCCGCATGGGCGCGCTCATCAACGCGAAACAGCGGGATCGAGTGCAAGCATTGATCGAAAGTGGTCTGACCGAAGGCGCTTGCCGTGTTGCCGGGGACGAGGTTGTGCCGGAGAAAGGATTTTTCCTGCGTCCTACCGTGTTCGCGGGCGGAACCCCGGAAATGCGATTGATGCGCGAGGAAATTTTCGGCCCCGTCGGCCTCGTCGTTCCTTTCGACAGCGACGAAGAGGCCGTGCGTCTGGCGAACGATACGCCTTTCGGACTTTCCGCTTCACTCTGGACGCGCGACCTTGCCCGCGCCCATACGCTGGCGGCAAGACTCCGATTTGGCGCGGTAGCGATAAACGGCTGGAGTCCGCTGGACGCCCGTCTGCCCTGGGGTGGTTTTGGCGATTCCGGGGTTGGGCGCGACCTTTCCCGCTGCGCGCTGGAAGCCTACACCGAAGAAAAAGTGGTGTCGCTGGTGCTGTAAGGCGCTGTATTTTTCCCAACCCCAACCGGACTTCCCAAATGAAAAAAAATCTGTCTTTTCGCGTCGGCCTGATGGCGGGCGCGCTCCTTGCGGTCTTGCCCGCCTTCCCGCTGGTTGCCGCGCCCCTGCTGGGCGCGGTGGATGACGCGCGGATTGCTGCTGTCGCTCAGGGCGGCGAGGCCAATCACTGGCCCGCGCACGGGCGCGGCTACGATGAAAAACGCTTTTCACCCCTGAAACAAATCCACGATGGCAATGTTGCCCGTCTTGGCCTTGCTTGGACCTACAAACTCGACATCGATATGGGCGTGGAAGCAACGCCCATCGTGATCGATGGCGTACTTTACACGACGGGGCCTTTTTCCATTGTCTACGCGCTGGATGCCGCAAGCGGCAGGTTACTCTGGAAACACGACCCGCAAGTGCCCAGGGCAATGGCGGGGCAAGGCTGTTGCGGCCCCGTCAACCGGGGCGTAGCGGTCTGGAAGGGCAAGGTTTACGTCGGGACATTCGACGGGCGGCTGTTGGCGCTGGAAGCCAGAACCGGCAAGGAAATCTGGGCGGTGGATACCGTGCTCGATCACGGGAAAAGCTACACCATTACCGGCGCGCCGCGTGTAGTCAAAGGGAAGGTGCTGATTGGCAATGGCGGCTCGGAATTCGGCGTGCGCGGTTACGTGACGGCCTACGACGCGGAAACCGGACGCGAAGTCTGGCGTTTCTTCACCGTACCGGGCGATCCGAAACTGCCGCCGGAAAACGAGGCGATGGCGCTTGCACAAAAAACCTGGTTTGGCGAGGGCTGGCTCAAGTGGGGCGGCGGCGGCACGGTGTGGGATGCCATTTCCTACGACCCGGAGCTGGATCTGCTCTACATCGGCGTAGGCAACGGTTCTCCCTTCAATTATCAGTTCAGGAGCGAAGGCAAGGGGGATAACCTCTTCCTTTCCTCCATCGTGGCGCTGGAACCGGATACGGGGAAATACCGCTGGCATTACCAGACCACACCCGCCGATCGCTGGGATTTCACCGCCGCGCAACAGATGACCCTGGCGGATCTGGAGATGGACGGTCAAAAGCGCAAGGTCTTGATGCAAGCGCCCAAGAACGGCTTTTTTTACGTGCTGGATCGTGAGAATGGCAAGCTGATTTCGGCCAGACCCTTTGTGCCAGTCAATTGGGCAAGCCATGTCGACCCGGAAAGCGGGCGTCCCGTGTTCATGCCGGAAGGAGACTACAGCGGTGGCATGAAGATTGTCGCGCCTGCCGTGATCGGCGGACACAACTGGCACCCGATGTCCTTCAGTCCCGATACCGGCCTTGTCTATCTGCCGGCGCAGGAAACCGCTGCCGGACTGGAAGCGCAGAAGACGCCGCTGTTCATCCCCAGCAAGGCGGTGGTGAATATCGGCCTTGAGCTACCGGAGTTGCCGGAAGACCCGAAAATTGTCGACCAGATTGCGCAAACCTGGCGCGGACGTCTGCTGGCTTGGGATCCGGTCAAACAGGAAGCGCGCTGGAGCCAGGAATATCGAACGATCTACAATGGCGGCACACTGGCGACAGCGGGAAATCTCGTTTTCCAGGGGACGGCGGACGGGCGCGTGGTGGCCTATGGTGCGGATTCCGGGCGCTTGTTGTGGGAATCTCCCGCCAACACCGGCGTGATGGCGGGGCCTGTGCTTCATGGCGGGCTGGGGCGGCACCTTTCCCCGAATTCTGGGGACTTTGTCGCTGGCGGCCAAGGTGAGGCCGCCAGCGCGGATTCTGGTCTATAAACGGGGCGCCACGGCGAAGCTGCCGCCGCCGCAGTGGAAGCCGGTTCACCTGCCGCCGCCGCCGCCGATAACGCTGGAAGCGGACAAGATGCCGATGGCGCGGGCACTCTACAACGGTTATTGTGCCAACTGCCACGGCCTGAACGCGGTAAGTGGCGGTGTGGTGCCCGACCTGCGCTACCTCACGCCGGAGACGCGCGTGCGATTCCCCAGCATCGTTTTCGGCGCACGCGCCGAGCGCGGAATGCCCTCTTTTCTGGGCGCGATGACAGTGGATCAGATGTGGATGATTCACCAGTATCTGGTCAAGCGTGCGCATGACCTCAAGGGCGAACTGGAAACGGCGGAAAAGGTCAGGCTGTGACGCTTCTCAAAAATCGGCATAGGGGACGGCCTTGGTAGGCCGTGCCCCTGCCGTACCACCCGGCATGCGCGGCTGCTCCTGGATTCGTTGATCCTGAGCTTGAGTTTGCCATGACAGCGCCATTGCCCCCCTCATGCCGTTGCGCTTCACTTTGTTCGCCGTGATCTGCTTGCGGCAGACTTCCACTCGCAGAAGGGCGCCCATGCCGGGCGCGCCAAAAAAACGCCGACGGAACGGTCGGCGTTGGGGATCGGCGTTGAAATCCTTAGCGAATGGTTGCCTTGGCTTTCAGATCCTCGATCAGCTTTTCCACTTTTTGCTGGGTCAGGTTTTGTGTGAGCTGGGGTTTCAGCTCCTCCAGCTCGGGTGGAGTCAGGGTGCGGGTGTCTTCCACCAGAATGACGTGGTAGCCGAAGGGGGTTTGCACTGGCGCTTTGGTATAGCTGCCCTTGGCGAGTTGCTTCACTGCGTCGCCAAAGGCGGGCACATAGGCCGCCGGAGTGTTCCAGCCCAGATCGCCGCCTGCGTCACGGGAGCCGGTATCTTTGGATACCTTGGCAAGATCGGCGAATTTTTCACCTTTGTCCAGACTGGCGATCAGGTCTTTGGCTTCGTCTTCCTTCTCTACCAGAATGTGGCGAATTTTGTATTCGGCACTGCCCAGCCGTGCCACCAAGTCGTCGTAGCCTTTCTTCAATTCGGCGTCGGTGACGGGATGGCTTTTCACGTAATCGGAAAGGTAGTTGCGGATGAGAACGAGTTGCGAGGCAACTTCGATCTGGCCTTTTACCTCTATACGTTTTTCGAGACCTTTCTTCTTTGCTTCACCGATGAGGAGCGCGCGGCGCAACATTTCTTCGCGGATAGCGTTCTTGAGTTCGGGGCTGTCCTTGATGCCACGTGCTTTTTGCTCAGTAACGAAGGCATCGACCACGTATTGGGGAATGGAAATACCGTTGACGGTGATGTAGGGCGAATTGGCGTCTGCGAACGCAGGGGCGGCAATCAGCACCGAGGCCAAGAGAGTAGCGGCAAGTTTGCTCAGTTTCAGCATGTGGAAATCCTCAAGTTGCGGGGAGGCGGGCTTGCGCCCGCAGAAAACACCGGAAGATGCCAAAGGGAATCCCCGGCAAAGGGCGCATCATAGCAGGGAAGCGCGCGGTCGGAAACGGTTGCTTCGGGAGACGGGGGCAAGCCAAAGTGTCGGTTGAGGATGGTTCATGGTTCCTCGCGGTTGGCGTTTTTCGCCGTTCAGAAAAAACCCCCTGTACGGTTACGGACAGGGGATTCGTATTCATCCTGATATGCGGCAGGGGAGGCCGCAGGAAAAATCAACAGGACAGATTATTTTTTCTTGGAAGGTTCCGTCGTCGCGTTCACTGCCTTGACGGTGGCATTGGTCGCGGCGGCGATGTTCGCTTCTGCAATTTCGGAGGCTTGTCTGGCGGCCTTGTTCAGGCTGTCAAAAGCGGAATTGGTCGCGTTGAGCGCGGACTTGACTGCGGCAACCGCCACATCGGAACCAATGGGCAGGTTCTTGGTGGATTGGTCGATCAGGGAGGTCAGGCTCTTTTGAAACTCGGCGTACTGGCCTTCGATCTGCTTGCTCAGATCATCCTTGGCCTGGGCGGCGATTTCATACACGCTACGGGTGTAAGCCACTGCTTTTTCCACGTTGGGCTGCACTTGCGCGGCTTGTTGGGAGAAAGCTTCCTGCGGGGTCTTGGCATCCAGCAGCGCCTTGGTTCCGCTCACGGAATCTTCAAACACGGAGCGTGCCGTGTTGAGGTTCAGGGCGGCGAAGCGTTCGGCGGAAGCCAGAGCCGTGTTGGAAAGGGAAAGCAGGGAATCCACGACGGCTTTGTTGGCGGCGGAGAATTGTTCGGGAGAGAGACTCATGAGAGGGTTCCTAAAGAGAGAGGAGGGTTAACAGAGAGAGTATGCTGCTTATGCTGCGTTGCAACATAAGCGCGCATTATAGGGAAGTCACGATGGCTGTCAACGATTTTTGACTGCGATGCCGATGGTTTTGACAAATGTTATTGCTCCGCGCCAACATTGCAAGAACGTGTAAGAAGCTGTTTTCGATTTCGGATGCCCTGTCCAGACGCGCTGTGTCGTGCTGCCGTTCTTCAGCGCGGTGCGGGATGATCCGGCAAATCCGCGGGCGTTTCCTCTGCGGCGGCGGGAAATTCCTTTGTCTTGGGTTGCAACGTGGCGCTGACGCGACCGGGACGCTTGCCCTCTTCGTCCTTGCCGGTTGCGGCGCGATAGCGGGCGGAAAGACCGTCGTACCAGAGGTAATCGCCGCGCAGTTCATCCTCGCCGTTCTTGATCCAGGCGCGCTGGAAGAGTTCGGCCACTTCGTTGCGGGTGTTGTATTCGATGCGTTCGCCTTCCCCTTCCACCCAGGCGCCGTCGTCACGCTTTTGCCGGAAGCGCGCCAATCCGCCGGAGCCGCCGTAGGCCGTGCCGTGCTGAAAGCCGTATGGGTCTTCGGTAATGACAATCCTGTCGGAACGAATGACGAGCGTGCCCTGGGTCAGCGTCACATGACCGGTGAGTACCTGGGTGCCTTCGATGTCGTCTACATCCATCTGGTCGGCTTCCAGATGGATGGGTTGCTGGCGGTCATTGGCCTCGGCCTGCGCAGGGAGGGAGGAGAGCGCAAAAAACAACGCGCAGACGAGCGCCGCGCCAGGGAAAAAAGGGTTCATCTGCTTCATGGAGCGTTCCGTTTTTTACTTGTGGGAGAAGGGTTGAGGCGAAGCGCGCGTACCCGTGACTGGAGTTGAAAAGTGCCTTTTATGTTATCGGCCCGCATACCCACGCCGGTGATCCAGCTTTCCCCTTCGGTGATGCGCACCGGCTTGCGGGTGAAAGCACGGCCATCGTCCGGCAGCACGGTGAGTTCCGGCGTTTCCATGGTGCGTTCCGGGCGTCCGCCGAAAGCGTCGCGGACGACACGCACCTTGCGTTCCACGAGGATATGGGCGCCTTTTTCCGTGACCCGCGCGATCTCGCCGGTCAGGGTGGCGGCAGGGCCGTTCGGGCGAAACTGGACGAGCGTGGGCTGCTCGACCACGGAACTGTCGTCATCGGGATAATGCTTCATGTGGGGCGAGGAAAGGCGGAAGCGGAGGAGCCCGGCTTCGTCGTGACGGTAGAGCACGAAGTTGTCGATCAAGGTGTCTGGCGTGTGGCCGGGCTGCGCTGGCGCATGTTCCAGCGGGACTTCCGTGGCGCGTTGCAGCCAGAAGGAAAGCCCGGTCAGGAGACTGAGCACCAGAAACGGGAACCAGAACGAAGGGGTCAGCGCCGGACGTTGCATGATTTCAGCGGGCGTCCCAAAGCGAAACGCCCAGACAGGTTTCCACCGCCGCTTCCAGCTTGCCCTGCGCGTTCAGGAGCAGATCGCAGATTTCCCGCGCCGCGCCTTCTCCCCCCCGCGCGCGGGTCACGATATGCGCCCGCGCGCGCGCGCTTTCATGCGCGTTGGCGGGCGCGGCGGCAAGGCCACAGGCGCGCATGGCGGCAAGGTCGATCAGATCGTCGCCCATATAGCCCGCCGCTGTCCAGGGCAGATTCAGGGTTTGCAGGAGACTGGCAAGGCAGGCGTGCTTGTCCGCGACGCCCTGAAAGCAATGTTCAACCCCCAGCCCGGTCATGCGCTTCTCCACCGCGCCGGACGTGCGTCCGGTGAGGATGACCGGCGCGATGCCGGCGGCCTGCAAGAGTTTGAAGCCTTGTCCATCCAGGGTATTGAAGGCTTTGAGCGTCTCGCCATCGGCGGAAAAATAAAGCCGCCCGTCGGTGAGCACGCCATCCACATCGAATGCCATGAGGCGAATGGCGGCAGCGCGGGTATTGACAGCGTGTTCTTCCATCAGATCACCCTGGCGCGCATCAAATCGTGCATGTTGAGCGCCCCTTGCAGGATGCCGTCCTCACCTGCCACCAGCACCTGGCTGATACGGTGACGCTCCATCAGTTCCGCGGCTTCCGCCGCGAGTCTTTCCGGCGCAATGCGGTGCGGGTTCGGACGCATCAATACACCGATTTCCGCCGTGCGAAAATCGTCCGGACGGGCAAAGGCGCGGCGCAGGTCGCCATCGGTAAAAATGCCGAGGATGCGCTGGTCGGCATTGGTCACGGCCACCATGCCCAGTCCGCCTGCCGTCATGGCGAGAATGGCCTCGGTCAGCGGGGCTTCCGGGGCAACTTGCGGGACGACCTGGGCAGGGCGCATCACGTCGCGGACATGGGTGAGCAAGCGCCGCCCCAGACTGCCGCCGGGATGCGAACGGGCGAAATCTTCCGCGCCAAAGCCGCGCGCGTCCAGCAGCGCCACCGCCAGCGCGTCGCCCAGCGCCAGCGCCGCCGTGGTGCTGGCGGTGGGGGCGAGATTGAGCGGACAGGCTTCCTGTGCCACACTGGCGTCCAGATGCGCATCCGCCTGTTGCGCGAGCGAGGAGGCCGGGTTGCCGGTCATGGCGATAAGGCGCGCGCCCTGACGCTTGATCGCGGGCAGGATGTGCAGCACTTCCTCGGTTTCACCGGAGTTGGAAAGCGCCAGCACGACGTCGCCCGCCTGTACCATCCCCAGATCGCCGTGGCTGGCCTCGCCGGGATGGACGAAGTAGGCGGGCGTGCCGGTGGAGGCAAGCGTGGCGGCGATCTTGCGCGCGATGTGGCCGGATTTGCCCATGCCGCTGACGATGACCCGGCCAGGCGCCGCGAGAATCAGCCGCACCGCACAGACAAAACCCGTGGCGAGGCGGGGAATCAGGTTTTCCAGCGCCGCGATCTCGATTTTCAGCGTGCGCGCCGCCAGCTTTTCCAGACGCGCCGCGTCCACAGTTGGCGAAAAATTACCGCGAGACGCGGCAAAAAGAGGTTCAGACATGGGAAACACCCTTTATGATTGGCGCGGATTATAACAACACCGCCACATGAATACCCTGCAACTCATCCTTCTGCTGTTGGGCGCGTCCGTTTTCGTCGTCGCCCTGTGCCGCCGCTTCAAACAGCCGCCGGTATTGGGCTACCTGCTGGTCGGCAGTCTGCTTGGCCCGCACGCCCTCGATCTGATGCGGACAGACGCGCGGGCGGAGCATCTGGCGGAATTTGGCGTCGTTTTTCTGATGTTCTCCATTGGCCTCGAATTTTCGCTCTCGCGCCTTTATACGATGAAGCGCATCGTGTTCGGGTTGGGCGCGGCGCAGGTGGCGGGGACGATGCTCGTGGTCATGCTGATCGCGCTTGCCTGTGGTTATCGCTGGCAATTGGGACTGGCGCTGGGCGGCGTGCTGGCCATGTCTTCTACTGCCGTGCTCTCCAAGCTCCTCGCGGAACGCATGGAACTGGAGGCCGCGCACGGGCGCGACGTGATCGGCGTCCTGCTTTTTCAGGATCTCGCGGTGGTGCCGCTCCTGATTCTCCTGCCCTCGCTTTCCATGCCGCCCCACCAGATGCTGGAACTGGTGGGACTGGCGCTCCTGAAGGCGATCGGGGTGATGGCGCTGATCCTCTTTTTCGGTCAGCATCTGATGCGCAAGTGGTTCCATTTTGTCGCCCGCGCCCGCTCCTCGGAAATTTTTGTGCTCAATGTGCTGCTCATCACCCTGGGGCTTGCCTATCTGACCGAACAGGCCGGGTTGTCGCTCGCGCTGGGCGCGTTCGTGGCGGGGATGCTGGTTTCGGAAACCGAATACAAAATCCAGGTGGAAGAAGACATTCGCCCTTTCCGTGATGTGCTGATGGGCTTGTTCTTCGTCACCATCGGGATGAAGCTGGATCTCGATGTGCTCCTGAAATACGGCTGGGCCGTCGTTCCGGTACTGCTGCTGCTGCTGGTCGTCAAGGCGCTGGTCACGGGGTTTGCCGCCCGCAGGCTGGGGACGACGCCTGGCAATTCGATCCGTGACGCGCTCTGGCTCTGCGCGGGCGGGGAGTTCGGTTTCGTGCTGCTGGGCGAAATTGGCGGCATTCCTCCGCACATCCATCAGGTGGTGCTTTCCACCCTGGTGCTTTCCATGCTGGCGGCGCCTTTCATCGTGCAGTTGAGCGAGCATCTCGTGAATCGTCTGGCAAAGAGCGAGTGGCTCCTGAAATCCATGCAGCTCACCCAGGTGGCGGCGAAAAGCATGGCGACGGAAGGGCACGCGATCATCTGCGGCTTCGGACGGCATGGGCAGTTTCTCGCCCGCTTCCTGCAACAGGAAAATGTGGATTACATCGCGCTGGATCTTGACCCGGAACGGGTGCGCAAGGCGGCGGCTGCAGGCGAGACGGTGGTCTTTGCCGACGCCACGCGCAAGGAATCCCTGATTGCGGCGGGCATGATGCGCGCCAGCGTGATTGTGGTTTCGGTGGCTGACGTGCACGGCGCGGAAAAAATTCTGCACCACGCGCTTGTCGCGCGCCCCGGCTTGCCGGTGGTGGTGCGCACCCGCGACGAAGGCGATTTTGAACGCCTTTCGCGCGCGGGCGCGGCGGAAGTCGTTCCCGCCGCGCTGGAAACCAGCCTGATGCTCGCCTCGCACGCGCTGGTGCTGATGGGGCATCCGATCAACCGGGTGCTGCGTCATGTCCAGAAGATTCGCGGGCATCGCTACCAGATGTTGCGCGGGTTTTACCACGGTCTGGGTGACCATGTGCACGAGTCTGGCGAGGAACCGCGTCTTTATTCCGTGCTGCTGGAGATGGGCGCGAAAGGCATCGGCGAAACGCTGGAAGCCCTCGCGCTGGAGGATCTTTCCTGCGAAGTCACCGCCATCCGCCGACGTGGCATCAAGGCGGCGGAACCTTCCCCGGAAAGCCGGCTGGAAGAAGGCGACGTCGTCGTGCTCCTGGGACTTTCCGCCGACCTTGCGGCTGCGGAACAACGGCTGTTGCGGGGTTAGTGCAGCGCGTTTTTGATTGACCCAGCGGCCAGAAATTTGGAAACACCCAATCGAATGTGTCGTCACAAGCGAGGCGCAGCGACGAAGGTGGGGGTGAGGTGGAATTTACGCTAATGCGCCTGGACAAGGCGAATTTCGCCGGTGCTGAAACGGCGGGAGGCGCGGGTGGCGGATTCGATGCCTTCCTCGTAGCGCAGCACCAGGTAGTCGTCATAGCCCGCGGCTTGGGCGATACGGCGCGCATTGCGGCGAAAAAGGTATTGGGCTTCGCCTTCGCCGCCCGTGTGGAAGCGTTTCATGGTGAGCTGCATCCTGAACACATCTTCGCTTACGCGCGTGGTCTCGATTTCCCAATTGGGCGCGAGCGGGTCGTAGATCACATAGATCAAACCCAGCAGAATCAGTTCAGAGCCGGTTGGCAGCAAGAGCTTGTAGGCCGCGCCCGCGATGGCGGCATCCTGTATGAGTTCTCCGGCGGCTTTGGAATTCTGCGTGCTTTCCTGGAGACGCTCGGTCGTGGCGCAGGCCAGGAGGAGGCAGGAGAGACAACCCGCTGCCGTAACCAGACGCAGTGGGCGCAGCACGGGATAAAGCAGACGGTGCGAATAAAAACGGCGTGGCGTGTCGATGGACATGTCTTTGGGCTTGGCTATTGGGTGTAGACGAAATCGCCGGGATGCACTTCCAGTTCTTTTGGCGCTTCGAGAAGTTCGGCAATCGAAAAGGCGGGATAGACCGCACGAATCCGCACGGTGGCGCGCACCTGTTTTTCCTGTCCCAAAAGGCGCGTGGACAAGTCGAAGACGGGCGGCTCACGCAGGATGTGCAGCGTCAGCGTGTCGCCGGGATTCATCCGGGATTCCGCGCCCGCGTCGAGTTGCAACAGACGGCCTTCCACCTTCATGATCCGGGCGATGAAAGGCAGGCAGCTTGCCTGCGCGCCCGCCCAGCGGGCGATGTCCCCGATCAGCGCCGTCCATTTTTGCCCGAACGGCGTTTTCTGGAAAGCGCGCGTGCCGATGGTGGGGGTATTGCGCAGGGAAATACCGCCGCCCAACCAGGTGGAGCCGGAAACTTCCGTCTGGAAACGCTGCCGTGCCAATACCGCGCCGTTGGCGCCATCATGCACGAAAGCCTCGATTTCGATCAGACGTTCCTGACGCGACAGGGTTTTTTCCAGGCCGAATTCGCGGTAGACGCCAGAAAGGATGTATTGCGCCTGCCGCGCCCGCGCCAGCGCGACTATCGGCATCTCGACGCTCCCGGCAGGCAGGTGCAGGAGAGGCGCACGGGAAGGGGAAGCGTAGGGGAACATGTTTCCGTCGAACACAGCGCGCACCTGTCCTCCCCGTTCCAGCGCGCGCGCAAGTTCCGTGGCGGTCAGCGCCTCGACGCGCTGCTGGTTGACCCGCGGCAACAGGCGGCCATCCCGTTCTTCCGTCAATTGTTCGGGAAATTCAAAGGCAAAGCCGGTAACGACGAGGCGATTGAGATACGCCTTTTCACAGGCCGGGGCGTGATCCGCTTCATTTTCCCACGCGGCGTCGCAGGCGCCGACTTCTACCCTGAGCGTGACCATCAGTTCTTCCCCGTCGACCTGTTCCGCCAACGGCGTGGTGGCCTGTGTGCAAGCCAGGGCGTTGACCTGCGCGGTCTCGATAATCGTGCCTTCCCGCATGTGGGATTGGGCGCTGACTCTGGCCGAATGCGATTCCGCAGCCCGCGCCAAGGCGCGGCGGGTTGCCACGTCACGCGCGGCGGCAAGTCCCTGCGGGCCGATGAGTGCTCGGCCTTCCACCGTCACTTCTGCCGCTCGCGCCGTCATGCCGAGGCATCCCGCCACAATCCAGAGGAAGACCAGAAGGCGCGTCCCGGACGCCTTCAGTGCCCTGATTGCGCCAGGCATGAAACACTCAGGGCGAGGTATAGACCACACTGGGCGCGACAACAGGCAACGTGACGCCCCCCGGCGCGGCATTCAGGGCGAGACGGCTCGTGCATTGCGGCGTGAACAACCGCACGCACTCGGCGAAATTCGGCGGCAGGCTCAATTCGACCGTCGCCTCGAAATTGCCGTCGCCAATCGAGGTCATGTTCACAATACGCGCGCCGCGAATGAAGCTGTCGACATAGGTGCGCACACTGTCGTTCTGGGTTGCGAAGGCCGATACCGCCGTATTGCCCCAGACCCGGAAACCATGCACCTGTTCGGCAAGATTCCGGTAGGCGTCGACCTGCGCGGCGCGCATGGCCATCAATTTTTGCTGGCCCTGAGAATAATGGGTGTAACTGCCCTGGCTGCCGTAGCCAACGGCAAGGAACTTGGTGGGTGTTGCCACGGCGGGCACAACGCTGCTTACACAGCAGGGGTTGTACGCACATCCCGCCAGCGTCCCCGTGACAACGAGCATGGGAAGAATACGGGACAAACACGGAATCATGCAATTAGTATTGGTAGAAGGAGGGG
>JAISWQ010000193.1 GCA_031271025.1 Zoogloeaceae bacterium
TCAACGGTAAGGACATCCATTCCGAGCGGAGCGACCGTCAAGGCGGCGTAACCACAAGCACTATCAAGCACGCTGGTCAAGGCGCCGGCATGGATGTAGCCGCGTTGTTGAGAGAGTTCCGGACGCGGAAGGAGCGCAATTTGAACTTCACCGGGCATGACCAACACAAGTTCAGCCCCCAATGTGGCCATTAGTCCCTGGGCGGAGAAACTTGCAGAGATATGTTTTTGCAGGTCAACCATTGAATTCTCCAGGCAATGTCTGACGTTGGAATTGAGCGAAGCGGCAAAGCGCCGAGTAGCGGTGCTTTGTCCGCATGAATGAGATGTTAGGCGATGACCGGCGATGGGACAAGGAGATTTGAACCTGCGAGGGTTGCCGCCTTCGCCAGATCGGCATCAAGCGTTGCTACTGGATGGTTCGTGCGCAAGGCAAGTTCCAGATAGGCCGCATCGTACAGGGACAACTTGTACCGCGGGCAAGGTTCAGCGTGTCGCCGAGTGCGCGGTCAGCTGTGGTCGTATCGGTCACGATGTCAAGCTGCCCCAGGAGCATGATGAAGCGTTGCGAGTCGGCCTCCGTCACGATATTTTTGGCTTCGAGTCTGGCGATGCCGTTACCCAATTCCAGCGGCCAGTGCGAAGGCACCAGGGCTTGCGATTCCTTCAGCGTTTTCTGGTGTTGGGAGCCAACCAGAGCAGCGCCACAGAGGCATCCAGGACGAAGCTCACGCTCGCCCCTCGTCGATGAGCGCCTTGAGATCGATGCTGCCAACGGGTTTGCGGGTTTGCAGCAAAAATGAAGGCCAGCATTTCATCAACGGCCGCCACGGCGTCCGAGCGCTTGTTTTCTTCCGCAGGCACCAGATCGGCCACGGCTTCGCCCCGCAGGGTAATGGTATAAATATTGGCTTGCCATGCCCCTCCAATCAGGACTCGCTACAGTCAATGCAACGTTTGCGCGATGCTGTTTTCCACAGATTCCGGCAATGCGGCATCCACCAGTTCGCCGTCTACAGTGGGGAAGAGGGGGGCGCCGCAGTCGTCACAGAATTCCATTGGCATGTGCGTATCCAGACTCACAATACTGCTCAGGCCGCATTCGCGCAGCAGGGTATCGATCTGGTTGACGATCTCACTGTTTTCGTCTTCCGTGCCCAGTAGCGCCCAGACGACGCCGTGATACACCTGATGGTCATGGCCGCGGGGCATGAGACCGATGCGGTATTCCTCCAGACGCTGGTCGTAGCAGGGCGCAATGACGGCGCATAGTTCGCCCGGCAGGAGACCCAGGGTGGTTTGCAGGAAGGCTACCGAAGCCTTGATGGCGTAAGAGCGGGATTCCAGATCGCCCTGACGGCAGGCATGATGATAGGCGTCGGCCAGAAGAACCTGCCAGGCGCAGCCGGTGAAAAGTGGCGCAAGACTGGAGCCGCCCTGTTTGCTCCAGGCGGCGCGCGCGGTCTCGCGGCTGCCATCCGCCTCGTTCCAGCGGAAAATCGGATCGCCCTGCGGCACGGCAACCGCGCCAATCAAATAACGCTGATCGGAAAGAAAACGATAGGTTTCCGGCAGATTGCCAGTGTCCATTGCCATGTCGTTTCCCGCAATGGCTTCCGCGCCCAGAGATTCGGTCAGTTCGCGGATATCACAAAAATTGTGCGGCAACTGGTCTGGACTGAAGAGATAATCCACCAGTGCCAGCCGGGCATGAGCGCCGAAAACGTGGGCGCTCAACTGCACCTTGAGCATGTTGAGATTGTTCGCGCCCAGGCGGCAGGTGGGAATGGCATAGCGCGACCAGGCAAGAATGGGGGCGGCAAAAAGCAGGATGTCATAACGAGCGCCGCCGATGTCCAGTTCGCAGGATTCGGCCTGGGCTTCCACCATGTTGGCCAGTTCGTCATAGGCTGGCGGGTGCGATTCGTAGAGCCGATCCATTGCGATCGTGAGGTCATCTTCCGCGCCGGAACGCAGGAGGTCACGGGTCAACCCCGCGAGGCGGTTGTTCCAGAAGCGGTCTTCCAGCATGGAGCCGGATTCGGATTGCCCGATGGCGAGCCGCTGAAGTTCCGCCGCGTCCCGCGAAAGCCGGTCGCGTGCGCCAAAACGGGGTCGTTTCATGCTTCGTTGTCCTGCAAAAAAAGAGGGGTATTGTAACCGCTCACGCTTGTTCGTGTTACGCCTGAAAGAGTTTGCGCGATTCCAGTTCCACGCCTTCCAGATAGTGCGCAAGCAGGCGGCGCATGAGTTGTTTGGCTTCGCCGCGAGTGGCGGGATTGCGGTAATCGTCGGTCGCCATGTCCAGCAGGGTTTGTCCGGCGACGCTGCCGGGCGTTCCGCTGGCCACGCGGCAGGAACCGGATTCGATGGCATAGTGGTAACGGCTTTCCGCTTCCAGCGCCGCGCCGTCGCGGTCATGGGTCAGGGTCAGGCCATAGCCAAGCTCACCCAGCAAGGCGCGTTCAAAGGCGCGCAGCGGCGCTTCCGTCTCGCCTTCGCCAAAGGCAAGTTGCAGCAGAATACGCGCATAGCCCTCGAAGAGCAGCGGATGCGCGTCCTCGCGCGGCAAGAGGCGCATCAGCAGTTCATTGAGATAATAGCCGCAAAAGAGCGCCTGACCGGAAAGCAGGGGTTGTCCGCCCTGCCATTCCGCCTTGATGAGGGTTTTCACTTCGCCCTTGCCCGACCAGGAAAGCGCCAGCGGCTGAAAGCCCATCAGCAAGCCGCGCAAGGGGGATTGCGGCCGCCGCGCGCCGCGCGCCAGCAAGGCGACACGTCCGTGGTTGCGGCTGAAAATTTCTGCCAGCAAACTGGTTTCCCGCCAGGGACGGGTATGCAGCACATAGGCAGGCTGGGCGTCGATGCGCATCGGGAAACCGGAATGACGCTTCTGCCGTCCGCGCGGGACGACTACTGATAACCGAGCGAGCGCAACAGGCGCGCATCGTCCGCCCAGCCGGATTTGACCTTGACCCAGATTTCCAGATAGACCCTGGCACCGAACAGGCGTTCCATGTCCTGCCGCGCTTCCGTGGCGATGCGTTTCAGGGTTGCGCCGCCCTTGCCGATCATCATGGCCTTGTGGTTTTCCTTGTCGACCACGATGGCGGCATGGATACGGCGCAAGGCGTCTTTTTGCTCGAATTTTTCAATTTCAACCGTGGCGGCATAGGGCAATTCGTCGCCCAGAAGACGGAAAATTTTTTCGCGGATGTATTCGGCGGCGAGAAAACGTTCACTCTTGTCGGTCAGGTCATCTTCGGAGAAGAGCAGGGTTTCGTGCGGCAGGTGGCGGCGGGCGGCATCCAGCAAGGGTTCGATCTGCCGCCCGCGCAGGGCGCTGATCGGCACGACAGCGGAAAATTCGCGCTTACCGGCAATTTCCGCCACAAAGGGCAGAAGCGTTTTGGAATCTCTGATCTGATCGACCTTGTTGACAACCAGCAGGATCGGCGTTGTTTCCGGGACAAGGGCAAGCACGGCTTCATCCCGCGCATCGAAGTGCCCGGCCTCGATGACAAGGAAGACCACATCCACATCCGCCAGTGTCTGGGTCACGCCCCGATTCATCGCCCGATTGAGGGCGCTGGAAAAACGGGTCTGAAAACCCGGGGTGTCCACAAACACGAATTGCGCGTCGGGACGGGTGACAATGCCGAGAATGCGGTGACGGGTGGTCTGCGCCTTTTTGGAGATGATGCTGATCTTTTCTCCCACCAGCCGGTTCAGAAGGGTGGACTTGCCCACATTGGGACGCCCGACCAGCGCAATATGGCCGGAACGAAAGGCGGTTCCCCGCGTCGTTTTCGTGCGGCTCATTGGCCGTTTTCTCCCAGTTGGGCAAGCGCCGCCGTTGCCGCCGCCTGCTCCGCCAGACGGCGGGAAGCGCCTTCGCCTTCGGTTGCAAGCCCCGGTTGGGCAAGCTGGCAGGAAATGTGAAAAATCTGGGCATGTGCCATGCCGCGTATTTCCAGCAACTGGTACTGCGGCAAGGGGAAATGCCGTGCCTGCAACCATTCCTGCAAGCGCGTTTTGGCATCCTTGCTGGCATGGCCCAGGGTCAGGGAACTGACCTGCGCGGCGAAGAGATGGTGCACGACGGTCGCGGCTTCCGCGAAACCGGAATCCAGAAAAATAGCGCCCAGAATGGCTTCCAGCGTGTCCGCCAGGATGGAGGGACGACCGCGACCGCCGCTTTGAGCTTCGCCCTCGCCCAGAAGCAGATATTCACCCAGAGACAGGATTTGCGCGACCCGGTGGAGCGCGTCCTGGTTGACCAGATTGGCGCGCAGACGGGAAAGTTCCCCTTCCGTCGCGGTGGGAAACGTGGCGTAGAGCAGATCGGCCATGGCGCAGTTCAGAACGCTATCGCCGAGGAATTCCAGGCGCTCGTTGTGCGTGGCCGCAAAACTGCGATGGGTAAGCGCCGTCTGGAGCAGACAACTTTCCCTGAAGCGATAGCCCAGCGCCGTTTCCAGCGTTGGTGGGAAATCCGGGCGGCGCACGGCTTACTTGCCGCTGGATTCAGTTTTGAATTCCAGCAGCAGACTGGCATTGAGGAAGAGGGGAATCTTCTTTTCATACTCTATCTTGAGGGTGACGCCGCTGCCAGAGCGTTGTACCTTGAGCATGCTCTCGCTGATGCCATAGACACTTTCCACCTGGATTTTCCGGCTGAAGATACTGCGAATCTTGCTGATGTCCCTGATACTTTCCGCGTTGGCTGCCTGCGCCGTAAGGCCGACTGCTTTTATGACTGCTCTGTATTCCAGCACAGAGGGTACGATCTTGATCGTCGGCAACGCGAGCAGAACGACGATGATGGAAACAAGAATCATCCCGGTCAGCGAGAATCCTTGCTGTTTTTTCATGATGAAGCTCCTTTGCTATTCAAACGAACCAATACGGCCAAGATCGGGAAGATCCGGCCAGTTGAAGTGAAACCAGATGAAAAACGCCTTGCCTACGATGTTTTCATCTGGAACAAATCCCCAGAAACGGGAATCCAGACTGTTGTCCCGGTTGTCGCCAAGCATGAAATAATGTCCGGGCGGAACCACGCAAACGACGCCCGTATTATTGTATTGGCAATTTTCCTTGCCGGGGAAATTCAATTCCCAGTTTCCGGGAACATCGGCAGAGGCATCCGGATTGTTGAGCATACGGTGCGCGGCATTGGGCAACTGTTCGCGGAACTGTTGCATCAGACGGTAGTTTTCCCGGTTGCCGGGCGCCATCTCATGATAGAGATAATCTTCCATCGACTCAACCGCAATCGCCTCGCCGTTGATGGTCAGGCGTTTGTTTTGATAGGCGATGGTGTCGCCGGGCAGGCCAATCACGCGCTTGATGTAGTTTTGTTCGGGGACTGCCGGGTGGCGGAATACCATCACGTCGCCACGTTGCGGCGTGCCCACCTCGATGATTTTCCGGTGGATCAGCGGCAGGCGGATACCGTAGCTGTATTTGTTGGCGAGGATGAAATCACCGGTCAAGAGCGTGGGCGTCATTGAGCCGGAAGGAATGCGAAAGGGTTCCGCAATGAAAGAGCGCAAGAGGGCAATGACGAGGAGGATAGGGAAAAAGCTGGAGCCATATTCCACCCACCAGGGATTTTTGGCGTCTGGCGCGCGCTTTTTTTTCAGCCAGAATCGGTCCGCGATCCAGGCGATGCCGGTTATCACCACCAAAGCCGCAAAAACCGGAACGAAATACTCCATGCTCAACTCCTGTCAATGATCCACGCGCAGCACGGCCAAAAAGGCTTCCTGCGGAATTTCCACGCTGCCGACCTGCTTCATGCGCTTTTTGCCGGCCTTTTGTTTTTCCAGTAATTTTTTCTTGCGGGTGATGTCGCCGCCATAGCATTTGGCGAGCACGTCCTTGCGCAGCGCCTTTACGTTTTCACGCGCGATGATGTGCGAGCCGATCGCCGCCTGGATCGCTACCTCGTACATCTGGCGCGGGATCAGTTCGCGCATCCTGGCGGCGAGTTCCCGCCCGCGATACTGTGAATTGGAACGGTGTACGATGAGCGAGAGCGCATCGACCTTCTCGCCGTTGATGAGAATATCGAGTTTCACCACGTCGGCGGCACGGTGCTCCTTGAACTCGTAATCCAGCGAAGCATAACCGCGCGAAACGGATTTCAGCTTGTCGAAAAAGTCCATCACCACTTCCGCCATCGGCATTTCGTAGATCAACTGCACCTGCCGCCCGTGATAGCGCATATCGACCTGATTGCCGCGCTTCTGGTTGCAGAGCGTGATGACGCTGCCCAGATAATCCTGCGGCACGAAAATGGTGGTGGTGATGATGGGTTCCCGGATTTCGGCGATTTTCTGGATTTCCGGCAGGCGCGAAGGATTTTCCACGTAGATTTCCGCGCCGTCGGACAGGCGCACCTGATAGACCACCGTTGGCGCGGTGGTGATGAGATCCTGATCGAATTCGCGCTCCAGCCGCTCCTGCACGATTTCCATATGCAGAAGTCCCAGGAAACCGCAGCGAAAGCCAAAGCCCAGCGCCTGCGAGACTTCCGGCTCATAGTGGAGGGAGGCATCGTTCAGCTTCAGCTTTTCCAGGGCTTCCCGCAATTGTTCGTACTGGTTGGCTTCTACCGGATAGAGACCGGCAAAGACCTGTGGCTTGATTTCCTTGAAGCCCGGCAGGGATTCGGCAGCCGGGCGGGCGGCGAGGGTCACGGTATCCCCCACCCTGGCGGAATCCAGTTCCCTGATGTTGGAGATGACAAAACCGACCTCGCCCGCCGAAAGCGCCTCGCGCTGGACGAATTTCGGGGTAAACACGCCAACCTGATCGCAGAGATGCTGCTTGCCGGTGGACATGAACTGGAATCTGTCCTTCGGGCGCAGCGCGCCATCGACGACGCGCACCAGCATGACCACGCCGACATAGTTGTCGAACCAGGCGTCGATGATGAGCGCCTTCAGGGGCGCATCCGCATCGCCTTCGGGCGGCGGCACGCGCGCCACCACGGCTTCCAGGATGTCCTCCACGCCCTGTCCGGTCTTGGCGGAGACAAGCACGGCATCGGTGGCATCAATGCCGATCACGTCCTCAATTTCGTTGCGGGCGTTGTCCGGGTCCGCGGAAGGCAGGTCGATCTTGTTCAGCACCGGCACCACTTCGACATTGAGTTCGATCGCGGTGTAGCAGTTCGCCACGGTCTGCGCTTCCACGCCCTGCGAGGCATCGACCACCAGCAGCGCGCCTTCGCAGGCGGAGAGCGAGCGGGAAACCTCGTAGGAAAAGTCGACGTGTCCCGGCGTGTCGATGAGGTTCAGCAAATAGCTTTGCCCGTCTTTCGCCTGATAGGAGAGCGCCGCGGTCTGCGCCTTGATGGTAATGCCGCGCTCGCGCTCGATGTCCATCGAATCCAGAACCTGCGCTTCCATTTCGCGGTCGGAAAGACCGCCGCAATGGTGAATCAGCCGGTCGGCGAGGGTGGATTTGCCGTGGTCGATATGGGCAATGATGGAAAAATTGCGGATGCGCTTCATCAGGAATCGGGGCGTTGGCGGCGCGTCATGCGCCGCAGCAAAACTTGGAGAAGCGGGATTCTAGCGGATTTGCGCCAGAACGGCGCGCACTTTGGGTTCGTCGAGAAAATAATGGCAGATTTCCACGCCTTCCCGATCGCCCAAAAGCAGCACGGGCACCCGCTCGTCATATTTTTCCAGCAGGACGTTGTCGGCGTCGACGTCCAGCACTTCCAGGGTTGCGCCATATTCGAGCAACAGGGGGGTCAGGGCTTCGGTCATGTCGTCACAGAGGTGGCAGTAGCCGCGCCCGATCAGGATGAATTTGATTTGCGGACGTTCCCGGAGGCGCTGCTGGCGGCGTTCGGCGAAAAAATCGCGCAACAGCCGTCCGCAGGGTTCCGCCAGGACGCCTCCCGTGACGACGGTGTGATGATTGAGGCGGCTTTCCGCGAAGAGATCGAGAATGCTGCCGTGCGCGCCGGTTTTGGGATCGCGCGCGCCATAGACCACGCGGGCGATGCGGGCGTGCAGGATAGCGCCCGCGCACATGGCGCAGGGTTCCAGGGTGACGAAGAGTTCGCAATCCGGCAGACGGTAATTGCCCAGATTGCGCGCGGCGTCGCGCAGGGCGGCAATTTCCGCGTGCGCGGTGGGGTCCTGCTCGCCAATGGGGGCGTTGAAGCCGCGCCCGACGATTTCGCCCTTGCGCACCACGATCGCGCCGACCGGTACCTCGCCCAGACAACCCGCCGCTTCGGCCTGATAAAGCGCCTCGCGCATAAAAAAGGTGTCATCCATGCGTTCAGTTTCCGGCGGCCTGCGGCTGGATTTGCGCCAGCGGCGCGCGCACTGCCTTAGCAAAATCGCGGGGGGCGACGTATTGCAGAACTTCCTTGCCTTTGGCGTCCAGAATGACATCCAGACCCTTGCCGGGATAAAGGAAGTGGGTGAGGTTTTCCGAGGTTTTGAGGATTTCCACCGGGGGGCCGAAGCGTTTGCGGATGGTGTCTTCGTCCAGATTGGCGTTGGGAATGAAGGTGAGGGCGGCGATGGGCGTGGCCTGTGCCAGCACAAGGTCTTCCGCGGCGAGACTTGCTCTGCGGGTGTTGCTTTCCATGTATTCGGCCTTGGGCGCACGCTGCAACATGGCCTTCAGGGTTTCCGGCGTGGCGGCAAGCCGCAGGAGCAAGCGTCCCTGCAAAACGCCCAGTTCGACCCGCGCGTAATAGGCTTCCAGCGCCGCAACATCGCCGGGCGGAACAATGATGCCCAGTTCCGGATCGCCGCCAAAGCGCACTTGGGCTTCCGCGAGTGTGCTGATCCCCGGTTTCAGGCCGAAGACTTCGCTTTGCCCTGTGGCTTCTTCCACCCGGATCTGCCAGGGCAGGAAATTTTCCGGATCGCTGACTGCGGCGGGTTGTGGCGAGGGCAGAAACCAGCCGATGCCAAGGAGCAAAACAGCAAACGCGAGAACGGAGAGGAAAATTTTCATGTCACACAGGGAGGAGGCAAAAAGGGGCAAGTAAAATACCACGCTTTGCCTGCCGCTTGTTTTGCGAATCTCATTGCGCGCAGTTCACTTTGAGGCTTCCTGTCACGTCTTCGTGTTTGCCTGCGTAGCCCTGGATGCCCAGGTACTGTAGCCTGCTTCCACGATGCCGGTGTGGGGGGTATCCAGCCGGTTGCGGGAAGCGCCGAAGCGGAGGCTGGCGTTTGCCTTGCCGTCGTATTCACGTTCCCAGGCTGTGCCCAGGCGGTTGCGCTGCTCTGGAAAGAACGAAACCCTACACTAGAACGTCAGTCCCGATCTGGCTTTTCTGTCTTCCAGTGCGTCGAGCAGGTGAAGCAGTGGCTTCAATTCGCTGTAGCGTCCGGCGGTTTTGCGGGCATATGCGAGAAAACGGGGCAGATCGGCGAGGTAGTGCGCCTTGCCGTCGCGGTAGTTGAGACGACAGAAAATGCCCAGCACTTTCAGGTGACGTTGCAGTCCCATCCATTCGTAAGCGCGCCAGAAGTCGCCAAAGTCGGCATGCACCGGCAATCCGGCATCCCGCGCCTTTTCCCAGTAGCGGATGACCCAATCGAGTTCCTGTTCTTCTTCCCAGGAAATAAAGGCGTCGCGGAAGAGCGAGACCACATCGTAGGTAATGGGGCCATGAACCGCATCCTGAAAATCCAGCACGCCGGGGGTGAGCGTGCTGGCGGATTCCGTCACCATCAGGTTGCGCGGCATGAAATCGCGGTGTACGAAGACCTGTGGTTGCGCGAGGGCGGAATCAACCAACCGCGCGAAAACTGTTTCCAGCGTGGCGGCCTCTCTGGCGGAAAGCGTCCTGCCCAGATGGCGTCCCACAAACCATTCGGGAAAAAGATTCATTTCCCGGCGCAACAACGCTTCGTCATAGGGCGGTAAAACGCCGGGACGGGAAGCCTTCTGCCATTGCACCAGCACTTCCAGCACCGGACGCATGAGGGTATCCGCCAGTTCCGGCGTGGCGTTGAAGGCGGCGAGATAACCGACGCGCCCCAGATCGGAAAGGAGCAGAAAGCCGCGTTCGAGATCGGCGATTTCCACCTGCGGCGCGGTGATGCCCGCTTCCGCCATGAGGCTGGCGACCCGCACGAAGGGACGGCAATCTTCTCTGTCTGGCGGAGCGTCCATGAGAATGCGGGTGGAATCGTCCGGGAGGGTGAGGCGAAAATAACGGCGGAAGCTGGCGTCGGCGGAAGCGGGCGTCAGCACGGGCGGCTTGCCGGGGTAAAGCGGGACGACACGGGCAGCTACCCAGTCGTGCATTTCCTGGTCGCGGTGCATGTGAACCTTCAGGCTTGGGGTAAAATGCCGCGATTCTACATCGGGCATTTTCTGTTTGCCCGTTTCAACCACCTTGTTCAAACTGTGCCGATGACCGGATTTTCTCCCCGTCCCCTTGCCTTTCTGATTACCTGTCTGTACGCGGGCAGTGTGAGCGTGGTTCTGGCCGCGTCCCCTTCTGTTGTTCTCCCTGGAAAGGGCAAAGCGCCTACCGAACTGGAAGCGGATCGCATCATCGGCCAGACGGATCGTTCCACCCGTGCGGAAGGCTCGGTGGTGGCGCGGCAGGCGGATACCACGCTCTTTGCCGATCGTCTGACCTATTTTCCGCTGGAAGACGAAATCGAGGCGGAGGGTCATGTCCGCCTGACCCAGCCGAACAGCGTCGTGAATGGCACTTATCTGCGCCTCAAGACGGCGGCGCAACTGGGCTACTTGGAGGATGCAATCTATCGGATCACGCGCGAAATCGTGGTCGACACCTCGGACGATGCGCCCACGCCCAGCCTGATGGAAGCCTTGCCCGCTCTGCCAACCCGTCAGAGCACGGCTTACGGCCAGGCGAACCGTATCCATTTTGAAGGGGAAAACCATTACCGTATCGAGGCGGGGAGTTATACCACCTGCAAGCCCGGCGAATGGGACTGGTACGCGAAAAGCGGGGAGATCACCCTGGATTACGATCAGGAGATGGGCAAGGCGAAAGATGCCGCCCTCTATTTCAAGGATGTGCCCATTCTTTACGTGCCCCGGCTTTCCTTTCCCCTGAACAACGCGCGCAAATCGGGTTTTCTCGCGCCGACCTTTGTTTCTTCCACGAAAACGGGGTTTGATTTTGCCATTCCCTATTACTGGAATATTGCGCCCAATTACGATGCCACCCTCGTGCCGCGCGTGATGAGCAAGCGCGGTCTGCAACTGGGGGGAGAGGCGCGTTACAAAAACTGGTTTACGGAAAGCGAGTTTCAGGCTGAAATCCTGAAAGACCGGCAATTCGAGGATCGCCGCTACGCCTATAACCTGCGCCACTGGCAGAATCTGGGCAAGGGTTTTTCCACCTATATCGACTGGAATGGCGCTTCCGACGATAATTACTTCACCGACCTTTCCTCGCGTGTGGTGGAAACCTCGAAGCGGCAATTGCCGCGCGAGTTCAACCTTTATTACAACCGTTCCTGGTTGAGCGCCACCCTGCAAACCCTGCGTTACCAGACTCTGAATCCCGGCGATGAAACCCGTATCGGAGAGCCTTATTTCATCGCGCCGCGTCTTTCCTTCACCGCCAGCGCGCCGGAGTGGAAGGGACTGGATTTCAGCACCATCGGGCAATACACCCGTTTCGTCGATCCCAATCATCAGCAAATCTACTGGAATGGCAAGGAAGGGCAGCGGCTGGTGCTGTATCCGCAACTGGCCTATCACTTCATCCGTCCCGGCTATTACATCCGCCCCAAAATCGGCCTGCACAGCACCCATTACCGCCTGAAGCAGCGTGGCTACGATTTGCCGGAATCCATCTCCCGCAATCTGCCGGTATTCAGTCTGGATGCGGGCATGACCTTTGAACGGGATACCCGCTGGGGTGGGCGGGACTGGCTGCAAACCCTGGAACCCCGGCTCTTCTATCTGCGGATTCCGCACAAGGATCAAAGTCAGTTCCCCAATTTCGATACGGGTCTTGCGGATTTCAATTTTGCGCAGATGTTCAGTGAAAACCGCTTTTCCGGTTATGACCGGGTCAACAACGCGAACCAGCTTACGGCGGCGCTGACCACCCGCCTCATCGACCCCCAAACCGGCGCGGAACGGATGCGGGCGATGGTGGGGCAACGCTATTACTTCACTTCCCTCAAAATCGGCCTACCGGGCGAGGATTTGAACAAGGATCGTTATTCCGAGTTCCTTGCCGCCTTCTCCGGCCAAGTGGTGAAGCACACCTATGTCGACGCGGCGGTGGAATACGATTTCGACAACTCCACCGCTTCGCGCGTCACCCTGGCGGGGCGCTACCAGCCCGCGCACGGCAAGGTGTTGTCGGTGGCCTACCGCTACAACCGCCAGCCGGAGGAAGGCGCTTACGTCTATCGTGACACGATGAAGCAGATCGACCTCGCCGGCCAATGGCAACTTTCCGGGCGCTGGAATGTCGTGGGGCGTTACAACTACGCCTTTGACAGTTCCCGGCTGGTGGAAGGCATTGCCGGGGTGGAATACAACGCGGGTTGCTGGGCGGCGCGTCTTGTTGCGCAACGTCTGGAAACCACGGCGGGCGACCCCAACACCAGCATTTTCTTCCAGCTCGAACTGAACGATTTTGGCCAGATCGGCTCCAATCCCATTCAGACCCTGCGCCGCAGCATTCCCGGCTATCGCAAGATCAACGAATTGCCGACCGGCAGCCTGTTGCCGGAAAACTGATTTTCTTTTTCCTTTCCCGAGTGATGATCCCCATGTTCAGTTCTGCTTTTCCGAAGTTCCAGTTCTTTTTGCGTCTCGTCCTCGCGCTGCTGGCGGCGGTCTTTTTGACCTTGGCCGTCGAGGCGCGCGAGGTGAAGGAAATCGACCGCATCGTGGCGGTGGTGGGCAGCGAGGCGATTACCCTCTCTGAGGTCAATGACCGTCTGCAATCCGTGGTGGCGCAATTGCAGCGGCAGGGCACGCCCTTGCCCGACCGGGAAATCCTGGCGCAACAGATGCTGGAGCGCATGGTGATGGACAGGGCGCAGCTTCAGGAAGCGCGGGATCTGGGTCTGGTGGTCGACGATGCGCAACTGGAGCAAACCCTGGATCGCATCGCCGCCAACAACAAGATGAACCGCGAGCAGTTCCACGCGGCACTGCAAAAGGATGGCATTCCCTACGCCCGTTTCCGTGAGGAAATCCGCGAGGAACTCATCATTTCCCGTCTGCGCGAGCGCGAGGTGGAGAGCCGTCTCACGGTTTCGGAGGCGGAAATAGACAATTTCATCGCCCAGAGCGGGGGAGCAGGCGGTGCGACCTACCGGGTTGTACACATTCTGGTGCGGGTGCCGGAAGGGGTATCGCCCGCACAATTGCGGAGTTTGCAGACGAAGGCGGAAACAGTGCAGCAACGCGCGAAACAGGGGGATGATTTTGCCGAACTCGCCGCCGCCTATTCGGACGCGCCGGATGCCCTGCAAGGCGGCGACCTGGGCTGGCGTCCGCTGGGGCGGTTGCCTTCCATCTTCTCGGACATGGTGGGCAAATTGTCGCCGGGGGAAACGGGCGAAATCCTGAGATCGCCCAGCGGGTTCCACATCGTCAAGCTCATTGCCCAACGCGGCGGCGAGGGCGGCAGCGCCGACGCCAGCGTGCGCCAGACCCATGCCCGCCATATTCTGCTGCGCGTCAATGAAGTCATTTCCGAAACCGAAGCGCGGCGGCGGCTTGCCGATCTGCGCGAACGCATTCGCCACGGCGAGGCGTTTGCCGAACTTGCCCGCCTTTATTCACAGGATGGAAGTGCCGCCAACGGCGGCGATCTGGGCTGGGTGAATCCCGGCGATACCGTGCCGGAATTCGAGCGCGCCATGGATGCCCTTGCCGACGGTGAGGTCAGCGAAGTCGTGCAATCGCCCTTTGGTTTTCACCTCATCAAGGTGGAGCGTCGCCGCATCGAAGACATGAGCGCGGAAAAAGAACGCCTCTCCGCCCGCCGCGCCATCCGCGAACGTAAAATGGACGAAGCCTATCAGGACTGGCTACGCCAGTTGCGTGACCGTACCCATGTGGAAGATCGCCTGAAAGAAGAATAGGAACCTGTTCATGATTTCTGGTTTTTCCTGGCGCGGTACCTGCTCCATTCTCCACCGTCAAAAGTGGGGCACTGCGGCAATCCATGCCGGGCACGCCCGTTTTTTGCTGATTTTTCAGGTTTTCGCCCTATGACCCAACTTGCCGAACTTTTCAAAGACAGCGCCTGGAAACTCGCGCAATTCAGACCCGAACAAATCGCCGCGCTGGAAGCCGCGATCACGACAAGGGAAAGCGGCAACAAGTCCAC
>JAISWQ010000123.1 GCA_031271025.1 Zoogloeaceae bacterium
ACATCTTTAATCGCCTCAATCTGGACGCGCACGCATGGGCATTCGGCGTAAATTTTTTCCGCTGTGAGCCGGACGATT
Source organism: Zoogloeaceae bacterium (assembly GCA_031271025.1). GTDB lineage: Bacteria > Pseudomonadota > Gammaproteobacteria > Burkholderiales > Rhodocyclaceae > Azovibrio. The sequence goes on from JAISWQ010000123.1 coordinate 79, forward strand.
TGCGCATCGTCCCGGAAAACTACGCCGTTCATGGCGTCACAGACAGATTTGACGACGTTATCAAGGTCAGGGCGTTTTGCCGGAAGAATTGCCCGCGGGTTTCCGAGTGCCGCGCCACGCTTTTTTTTAGACCAGGAGGCCGGCTCGCCAAAAATAAGGAGTTCCATTTTTTTTTTAATTCACCAGGACCAACCCTGCCGCGCGCGCAAGGAAATATTGCCTCGCCTCGGCGTCCTTCTGGCATAGCTCCAGGACGTCGGCGACGATTTCCGGGCTGTGCTCCTCGATCTGATCCAACCAGGCGAGCACGGCTCGATGTTCGTCAGTGGTCATGGCGGAAGCGGGTTGTTCCGTTTCAGGCGTGAAAATTTCCATCGATACCGCGTCCGGGTATCGCGCCGCGACTTCAGCGCGGGTCAGATCGCGCGAAAAACAAGCCACCGTCACGCGGTCCTGCAAGCAGATTCGCCAAGCGTTGGCGGAGGTTTCCTCCTCCGTATTGCTTGCAATGAAAGGCTCCGTTTCCGTGTTTCTTTCCGTGCATTCCACTTTTGTGAGGGAACCGGGGGAACCGGGGGAACCGCCAGTATTTGCAAGGGTTGCAGCGGTTCCCTCATGATTTTTTGTGAGGGAACCGGGGGAACCGCAAACCATCATGACGCGCTCGAACAGGTCATTCAGCATGGCGTTCTCCTGTCAGGCGGGAGGGGGCGATGTGATAAAGCCAAATCGCCCGCCCGTCGATCTTGATTTTGGTGGCCCGCTTGCCATCCAGCCCCGCTTTGGAGAGTGCGCCCATGCCCTCCAGCGCATCCAGCGCACGCTTGAAGTCAAAACCCTTGACGGCCTCGCGCAAGCCATCGGAATTGAACAAGTAGATTCGCTCTTCGCCGGACTGTTTCCAGTACCCCGCCCGGTCGCGGATCATGTGCCCGCCGTCGCCACTCAGGTCTGAAAACCGGCTATCCCCATGCCGCTCGATAAACCGGCCCACGGCATCGGCGATTTGCCGCGCCTCGTCGTTCCCCCCGTGCCCGCGTGATGCCCGCCACGAGTCAAAACAGAGTTGCGCCGCCTGCAAAGCTTCCCCGGTTCGCCAGCCGACAATTCCCCAGTCCGCCGCCAGTTCGCCCGCCAGTCCGATCAACGCGAAACGCGCCGCCGCACGTTTGACTTGTCCATCTGCGCCCACCGGATTGAATTGCGGCGCGGCCTTGAATTGTTCGTACTGGCGAGCGAGTTCATGCCAATCTTCGCGCGCCAGCCTCTCCACGAAGGCGCGGCCCGCATGTCCATGATGCGTGTCCGCCTCGCGCTTGATGTGATCCGAAAGGGACGCGCCGCAATCGTGCCCGTGCAGATCGTCGAAACACCCGAATGTACGCGCCGCCGGAACGTCCAGCATCCGCACCTGCTGCCCGGCCTTCGCCCGGTATCCGCCTTCGTTCATGGCGGTTGTGATGGTGCGTTCTCCCGTGGAAATGATGAAGGCGTGCCATTTCGCCACCGCCCGCGCCGCGCCAGTGCGCCCGGCCCGTTGCTTTCCGCTACCGTTTGCGGCTGCGTAGACGATTGCCCCAACTTCCCGTGAATCGCATTCGCTGATTTCGTCCAAAGATAAAAGGGTGTCATTACTCAATACCGCCGCGCCCTCCATGCCGTTTGATGTACTGCGCCATGATCCGCGCGCCTCTTTGCCGCCCCAGACGGAAGCCGCCGCAAAAAGGATGGTCGATTTTCCGATGGAACTGTCCCCAACAAAATGCACCCCGCCGCCGTCGGCGTGAAGCGGCCCCAACAGCGCCCCGGCAAAGCCCGCTGAAAGGGCGACCATCAACATTGGATTGCCAGTTGCCAGCGCCGCCAATGATTGCCAGCCTTCCAACGTCCCGCCTGTGCGGTATCGTTCGCCGTTCGCGGCCTCGCTCTGGAAAATCACTGTACCGGCGTCATCACCATAAACGGCATCCGGCAGGACGAACACATTTTTTCCGGTCGGCGTCGTGTGCCAGCCGGTTTGCGTCGCGCATCGCACTTTTTCTTTTGGCGTGTGCCATTGCAGATATTCACCAAACAGCCGGTGCGCTTTGGGACTGATTTCCAGGCCGCGCCCCATGAGCAGGGCGCGCAATTCGACACCATCGCCCGCCAACATTTGCATGGGAACCGCCAGCCGTTTATTTCTGCCGTCACTGGTCACAAAATCAAGGACGCGCCCGTAATTGGCCTCGCCGTCGTTGGCCTGTGCCCGAAGATGGCATGGCGCGCATATCCAAGCGTCGGCAAGTTGATCGCCGCCGTCTTTGTCCCATTTCACGGTGTGATGATAAACACCCGGTCTATGCTTGCGCTTGCCATCGTCCCGCCAATCGTCATAGACATGGAAGCATGGGCGGACATCTTTTCCGGGGTAGCCGGTTCCCCCGGTTCCCTCATGTTTTTTTCCGGGGGAACCGCCGGAAGCCGCGCCGTTATTGGCGGTTCCCTCAGTTCCCCCGGTTCCCTCACAAAAAGAGAATGCCTGAAGCGCCGCCTCGATGGCTTCCTTCACGGCGAGCGGCCCCATTGTCGTGCACATGTCGTTAAAGTCTGTCCATTTATCCGCCCGGCCTTCGCCGAAGTCAGGAATCGCCACCACGCCGCCAACAGCCGCCGCCGCTTCCCGCGCTTTGGTCAGGCCGGGATTGCCTTCTGTCCCCCGGTCATCATCGGCACACAGGACAATGCGCACATCCGGCAGTTTCGCCCGCAAGGATTCAGCAACAGGCCCGAGATTCCCGCAATCGAAGGCCACCGCCACGGCATGGCCAGTTGCTTCATGGACAGATGCCGCCGTCGCGTATCCTTCAGCAATGCAGATCACGCCCTTGGGTTTGCCAATTGAAAAATAGCAACCCGCCTTGCGGCCTCCGGTCAAGAATCGCTTGGTTCCTTCGCCGTCAATGAATTGGAGCGAACGCAGCCTGCCCGCCGTGTCGCGCAAGGGAATGACCAAACGCCCGTCGCTTGTTTCTCGCAGGCTATGCGCCTGAATATTTTTGACGATCAAATAAGGATGTCGGCTCTTGCCCTCGCATGGCCTTGCTTCGTCCCATATTTGGCGTGCCTTTTGGGCCGCTTCCTCGTGACGCTTGGCCTCTTCTTCCACTCGCGCCGCCCGCGCCGTCTCGACACGCCTTTGATGAGAAGCTTCTTCCGCTGGTGTCATTGATCGGCCATCGGCACACCAATCTTGCCAACCAACACCGTCACTCCAATTTTGAAAGCCGCCCGCTGGAACTCCATCCAAGTGCAGAAGATAGGATGCGTCTTTACCTCCAGGCTTGCTCACAGTGCCGCAACGATGAATCTCGCCATTGGCGACGACTTCATCCGGAGGGATGACGCCCCGAGTGACCATGGCGTCCCGAAATTGCGTGATAGGGTCACTCATGGCGCAACCCTTCATGCTGGAGTAAAATCGCGCCACGAAATGCAGTTTGTGAAGGTCGCCCGTCCCCCCGGTTGCGGCCTTTTCTTTGGGCAGTCATTTAGGCTTCCCCCCGGCTCGCCTCGATTCTGGATTTAATCCAGGCGTCGATCTCACCAGAAAGCCAACCCACTGCCCGCGGGCCAAGGTTGATAGGGCGCGGAAAAGTCGAGTCATACCAACGGCATTTTGGGTTGAGCTTGTCGTAAATCGAGGAACATGAAAGCCCTGTGCGGACTTCAACCTGACGACGCCGAAGAATGGTCGGCGTGGTTTGAATTTGTGCGGCCATGTTTGCACTCCTGTGCATACCCCGGAAAATACCGGCATGGCTCGTTATTCTTTACGTTGCCAGCGGAATAACAACCCGTATGCGCAGGGCTCCCGCTCTGCGCACACGGGAAACTCTTTTCAAGACTGTTTTTTCTGTACGTTCGCTACCAGGTCGACGTATGCTTCCGCCACGGCGACCATTTCTTCATGTGCTTCCTCCATGGCGGCACGTTTTTTCTTCGCTTCCGCCACTGCCGCGGCAAGTACCTTGTGCGACAAGGGCACTACCTTTGTCAACATATTTGCCGCTTTTTCAGCCGACAGGTTCGGGTCAATATTTTCCCGCCAGTATTTGATCGCATCGGCTTTCAGTGCGTTATGCTCGACGTGCCGCAGCGTTGCCATTGCCACAGCCGGGTTTTCGTCGCCTTCTTTAATGCTGCTCCATAATGTTTGCAGTGCTGCGCCCCAGCATTGCGCATCCACCGCGTATGTCCATGCCTCTTCATGCCTACCGTCTTTTTCGGCTTTTATCGCCTGCACCGAATAGGCAACTACTATATTCATCAGTTGCAGTAGTTCGGGCGATGTGTTATCTGGGTCGCGTTTTCCATCAAGAAACAATCTAATTTCATCAAGCGATTTATCACCGTCGGTTTCTGGATTATCCCAAGCCTTATCAAAAATCTTATTTTTGAAATATTTTTCGGGATTGGCAAGCTCGCCATAGTCGTGGTTTGGGTCGTCAGCCATGCTTTTTGCAACCGCATCAGTAAAAACCGTCGATGTGACATTCAAGGCTTCCTCAGCATAGATACCTGGCGTGCGCATTTTGCGCGGTATCAATACCATATTGATCATCATAACGCTCCTTTCACGCATCACCCTTGAATCAGATGCCGCGCCAGCCGGGCAAGGATTTCCCGGTTTTCGCCCCGTCGGGCTAGGCGCGGCAAACACAATTTGACCGATCAAGCCCGCAACGGAATCACATCCGCCCCGGCCTTGAGCTTGCCCAAATAGTCCGCCCACCTTTGGTACATCGGCGCGCGCTCGTTCAGGCATTGAGCGTGGTCATACTCGCCTTTGACGCCCCTCGTTTTGTGGCCAAGGGACTTTTCCACGGGATCACTGTTGTTGCCTTGCTCGTAAAGCAGCGTGGAAGCAATGTGCCGAAATCCGTGTGCGGAGACATCTTTTTGCGTGTCAAACCCCAAGCGGCGGATGGCGGCATTCACGGCAGCGTCGCTCATTGGCTTGCCCTTATCCCAATGTCCTTGAAAAACATATTCTCCATTGCCCGTCAGGGGTTGCAGGTCTTTAAGTATCGCCACTGCCTGCCGGGGCAAAGGAACAATCAACCTTCGCGGCTCTTTGCCCGGCTTTTTTTTGCTGACATCAAACCCCCATGCCGATTCTTCAAGCCGCACGTCCGCCCATTTCATTCTGCGCAGTTCTCCAGGGCGACAAAAAATCATTGGCAGCAATCGCAAGGCCGCAAGAACTTGGTAACTGCCCTTGAATGAGTCCACCGCCCGCAAGAATTCGCCAAGCCGTGCAGTACTGACGCCCCCCGTGTGTTCATCCCTGAAATGCGCGAAATGTTTTTTGGCAGGGGAAGGCTGCAACATATGTACATTGCGCTTGCGAAGGTCCGTGCATGGATTCCGTGTGATACGGCGGAGCTTCCGGCCTTCCTCGATGTCTTTGTTCGCCGCGTCTTGCGCGAGCACACGCGAAAAAATCGCGTCCAGGTATCCAAGCACACGATGGCCGGTCTCAATCGCGCCGCGCGATTGGATGCGCTTGCAAACCGTCAGAACATCATCGCCACCAATATCGTGGATCGGTGTCTTACCGAACCATGGCAACACATCTTTCGCCAGCCGCCCCCAAACCCTTTCAACGTTGGCCGGGGCTTTATCCACCCGCCACGCTTCAAGCCATTCTTGCGCAACTTTCTCGAATATTTCCCCCTGCCGCTCTTGCTCAACCTTGACGGCTTTTTTTTGTGCCTTCTTCACCGCGCCGGGGTCCGTGCCGTTCGCCAGCAGCTTGCGTGCTTCGTCGCGCCGTTCGCGGGCTTCCTTTAGGGACACGTCGGGGTATGCACCAAAGGCCAGCACTTTTTGCCTGCCCTCGAAGCGGTACTGCATCCGCCAGAGTTTTCCGCCAGTTGGCATGACGTGCAGGTAGAGGCTTTTTTCGTCCGTCAGCTTGAAAGGTTTGTCGGCAGGCTTGGTGTTCTTGACTGCGGTATCGGTAAGCGGCATGGTGGCATCTCATTTGTCATTATTCGTCATTTTGACGGTACACCATCGAAAGTACCACCAACTACCATCGGAATCAAGCGGAATTCGTCGT
>JAISWQ010000043.1 GCA_031271025.1 Zoogloeaceae bacterium
TTGATGGAGAAATATGGCGTTCCGTTTCATGGATGGAACCCCTTCGTTTCTCAGAGAAAAAACCATGCCACCCAAAACAAACAGCCAAGCCATTGATTACCAATACTTTTGAGACCCGCCCTCCTGTCTCGGCTGCTGCCGAAACAACAGGGGACTATTGATTTTTCAACATGCCGACCACGAGGAACGAGCAGCAGGCTTTTCCAGGCAGCCTTGGGATAGGCGCCAGCTTCCCGAAGGACTGCCGCTTCTGGCTATCGAGCCGTCGAGTTCTGATCCTGCTTTCGCGTCCCGCGCGGCCTGATTTTCTTCGCCCGCTGCGCCGAATGCCGTAAAATGTCGCGTTTCAGGCGCTGTGAGCGCCCCGTTTTTTCAGGAATGGTCATGTCCCGCTTCTCCAACATCCGTTTTTTGCTGCGTTTTTGCTGCGGCATCCTTGTTTGTGCCCTGGTTGCCGCCGTCGCGCGGGCGGGGGTTGTGATCGAACGCTGGCGGACGCCGGAAGGCGCGCAGGTGCAGTTTGTGGCGCTTGCCGCCTTGCCGATTCTGGATGTGCAGGTGGATTTCAGGGCGGGATCCGCCTTCAATCCGCAGGGCAAGGCGGGTCTGGCCAATTTGACGCGCGGCGTGCTTATGCTGGGCGCTGCGGATCTGGACGAGACGGCGCTGGCCAACGCGCTGGCCGATGTTGGGGCGGTGCTGAGCGGCGGGGTGGATGAGGACAGAGCCAGTCTGCGTCTGCGGACGCTCTCCCAGACAGAAAAACGGGAAGCGGCGCTGACGGTGCTGGAAAAGACCCTGAGCCAGCCGCGTTTTGAGGCCGGGATTTTTACACGCGAACGTGATCGCAGCATCGCGGGCTTGAAGGATGCGCTCACGCGCCCCGATACGCTGGCTCAACGCGCGTTCTGGACGGCGCTTTATCCCGATCATCCCTATGGGCGGCTTTTTACCCCGGAGAGCCTTGCGGCGCTGGAAGCAGCGGATGTCCGCGCTTTCTGGCAACGTCATTACGTCGCCGCCAATGCCGTGATTACCCTGGTCGGCGATCTTTCCCGTGCCGAGGCGGAAGCGGTGGCCGCGCGCCTTGCCGCAGCCATGCCGCGGGGCGAGGCCGCGCCCCTGCCGGAAACCGCGCTGGTGGTTGCGGCCCAAACGGTGAACGTCGCGCACCCGGCCAAACAGGCGCACATTTTCTTGGGGATGCCCGCCATCAAGCGTGGCGATCCTGATTTTTTCCCCCTGCTGGTTGGCAATTACACGTTGGGCGGCGGCGGATTCGTCTCACGCCTGATGAAGGAAGTACGCGAGAAACGTGGCTTTGCCTACAGTGTTTACAGCTATTTTTCGCCGCTGCGCCTGGAAGGGCCTTTCCAGATTGGCTTGCAGACGCAAAAGGAACAGGCAGCGGAAGCCTTGCGGGTGACACGCGCCGTGCTTGCGGATTTCCTGCAAACAGGGCCTTCGGCAGCGGAACTGGCAGCGGCGAGGGATAATCTCGCGGGCAGTTTCCCCCTGCGTCTGGATTCCAACGCCAAAATTCTGGAAAACGTCGCTGTCATCGGGTTTTACGGGCTGCCAGAGGATTATCTGGAAACCTACCAGGCCAAGGTGCGGGCGGTGACGCAGGAGGCGGTGAAAAAAGCCTTTGCCCGCCATGTCCAGCCGGAAAAATTTGTAACCGTGACGGTTGCCGCACAGCAGGAATGAGCGCCCATGCCTTGCGCATCATCGGGGGGCAATGGCGGCGACGCCTTTTGCGCTTTCCCGAAAGCGCGGATTTGCGCCCGACGCCCGACCGGGTACGGGAAACCCTTTTCAACTGGTTGGGGCAGGATTTGTCCGGTCTGGCGTGCCTCGACCTTTTCGCGGGCAGCGGCGCGCTGGGCTTTGAGGCGTGCAGTCGTAACGCGGCGCGGGTGGTGCTGGTGGAGGCTGCCGCTGTTGCGCGCGCGGCGCTTCTGGACAACATCCGGGGGCTGGGCGCGGAAAACCGGATGGAATTGAGCGGGCGGGATGCGTTAGAATTCGCCGCCAGCACCCAGGCGCGCTTTGACGTGATCTTTGCCGATCCGCCCTATCGTCAAGGCTGGCTTGACCGGCTGGAAGGCATTTTGCCGGCCTTGCTGGCGGAAGGCGGCCTGCTCTATCTGGAAGCGGAACATCCTGTCCTGACATGGGGCGGGCTTTCCGTGATACGGCAGGGCAGAGCCGGTCAGGTTTTTTATCACTTGTTGCAGCAAAACGCATGAGTCCCCTTTCTCCCGCAGCGAATCCGGAAAAAATCCTCGCAGTCTATCCAGGCACCTTCGACCCCATTACCTTGGGGCATGAGGATCTGGCGCGGCGTTCGGCGCGGCTTTTTGACCGCGTGCTGCTGGCGGTGGCGGAAAGCCCCGCGAAAAAACCGTTTTTCAGTCTGGAAGAACGGATAACGATGGCGCAGGAAAGTCTTGCCGATTTGCCCAATGTTTCGGTCTGCGGCTTTTCCAGCCTGCTGATCGATTTCGTGCGCGAGCAGGGCGCGCGCGTGCTGGTTCGCGGTCTGCGCGCCGTCTCGGATTTCGATTACGAGTTCCAGTTGGCGGGCATGAACCGCCGGCTCTGTCCCGACGTGGAAACCGTGTTTCTGACGCCGGGCGAGCCCTACCTGTTTGTCTCGGCAACCATCGTGCGGGAAATCGCGCGACTGGGCGGCGAGGTTTCGCAACTCGTCCGCCCGGTTGTACAAAAGCGGCTGGCGATGAAAAACATTATTTCAACCTGACCAAGAGAGGAAGCCTTATGGCTCTGAGAATTACCGACGAATGCATCAATTGCGACGTCTGCGAACCCGAATGTCCGAACGAAGCCATCACCCAGGGGGACGAGATCTACCAGATCGACCCGGCAAAGTGTACTGAATGCGTGGGGCATTACGATGAACCGCAATGCGTGCAGGTGTGCCCCGTGGATTGCATCCCCAAAGACCCCGCCCACGAAGAAACGGAAGATCAACTGCGGGCGAAGTATGAAAAACTGACCAGCAAGGTGTAAGAGCCTGTTCAGCAAAAATTAGCGACAGCCCTTCAGGACTGTCGCTGATTTTTGCTCGGTCACCGGGACAAACACAGCGAGACCCGTCTTGTGTCGCATGTTGCATGCAAGCCACAGAAAACGAAATTTCGGAAGATGGAATGATATAAGTGTTGCGTTCCAGCAACATGTTCTGGCATATTGACTCCAATTTCTCAAACTGAGAAATATCAAGTTCCATCGATTCCATTTTTCCAGGAGTTTTCCCATGCAGAAAAAACTGATTGCGCTGGCCGTCGCTGCCACTGCGCTGACTACCGGTTCTGCCTTCGCGCAAACCAATGTGACCATCTATGGCTCCGTCGATGTGGGTTTTACCCATCGCGGCGATAATGTTGCGAAACATACGGGTTCCAAGAATTCCATCGACTCCGGCATTTCCTCCGGCAACCGTCTGGGTTTTACCGGCACGGAAGATCTGGGCAATGGCGTGAAAGCGTTGTTTACCCTGGAAGCCGGGTTCAATGTGGATGACGGCCAGCAAGGTCAAGGTGGCCGTTTGTTCGGGCGTCAAGCCTTTCTGGGCTTGACCGGTGGTTTCGGTACCGCGATTGCGGGTCGCCTCTACACCCCGCACTATTCTTTCCTGGCCGCTGTTGATCCCTTCAGGAGCGGTACGGTAGGCCAATATCGCAACGTGTTTGGCGCAGGTATCAACGTTGGCGGAGAAAACCTCTTCGATCCCACGCGCGTGGACAACGCCATCGCCTATGTTTCCCCAAGCTGGAGCGGTTTCAACGTGACGGTGGCTTACTCCAACAACGCCATCGGTCAGGAAGCCACGGAAAATGGCGGCGACAACCGTGTCTGGGCGATCCTGCCCCGTTACACCAATGGCCCGCTGGACGTCGCGCTCTCCTATCACCAGATCAAGAGCCATGATACCGACAACGTCGACATCAAGAACTGGGCACTGGGCGGCACTTACAACTTCGGCTCCGCCAAGCTGCATGCCTTCTATGACCAGAACAAGTGGAACGATCCGTTTGAGATTGACACCACCATCAAGCTGAAAAGCTGGCTTTTGGGTGTGAGTGTGCCGTTCGGCAAACATGCGCTTCAGGCTTCCTATACCCAGTCCAAACTGTCTCTCACTGGCGTTAGCGGCAAGTCCAGGCAATGGGCGCTGGGTTATACCTACACGCTCTCCAAGCGTACCAACTTCTACGCGGCCGTTTCCGACATCAGCAATGATCGTAAGCGCAAGGGCAACTGGCCTTCTGCAGTTCCCCTGATTGGCGGCAACAGCTTTGCCGCTGTTTCCGGTGACAGCTCCAACGGCGGCGCGGGCTACCAAAATGGTCTTCAGTTCGGCCTCAAGCACACGTTCTGATCGTGCCTGACCGCCGGGCTTGACGCCTGCCTCAAAAAAACGGACGCCGCGGCGTCCGTTTTCACGTTGACGCATTGCGCACGCAAGTGTGGCTTGCCGTTTCTGTCCGGCATTGTCCATTGCTGCCGCATCCCGGATAATCCCGGCCAATGAATACGCTCACCCTGACTCCCGAGGAAACGGCCAGTCCGCTTGCCCTGTTGCTGAAGCTGGTGGCGGCGCTGCGTCCGAAAGACCCGGAAAACATCGCTTTTGCCGCCGGACGGCTGACCGCGCTCACCGCCCGTCTGCGGGAGGAACCCGAATTGCGGGCGCAAACCCGCGGCGCGATTGAAACCCTGTTCGCCAACTGCAAGGCGGGGGCGCTGTATCGCAATCTCGGCATCCTGCCCAGCACGGGACTCTTTTCGGAAACCCGGCGACGTATCGCGCAAAAGCTGCTGCCCGATTTGTGCGAGCCGGAACGCTTTCTGGGGGATGCGCTGCTGGTGCTCTTTTTCCACGATACGGACGAGATCTGGGTGCGCGGTATCGAGGATGCGCTTTGGGTCGACTTTCTGGAGGCGTTGGCATTCGAGGAAACGCGCGCCCCGGAAAAGCCGCCGGTGGGCTTGCCCAGTCTCCTGAACAGCCTGTGGATTCTCTCCTACCGCATGGTGGCGCTGGGCTTTGACGCCGAACTTCTGAGGATAGACTCGGCGCTGACCCAGAATGAATCGCCCTTTCTTGCGCAGAATCTGGAAACACGGGTGTTCATGGAAAGCTGTCTCGAACACTGGAACGACCCGGATGCCGTGGCGGAAGACGAAAAGCAGTTGCTGGTGCTTTTCGATCAGTGTCGCGTCGCGGTGGAGCGCCTGCATCGCCGTGCCGCACAGGCGGGCACCAGCCTGCAACTCACCTACAAGCTCCAGTGCCTGCGTGACCACATCCGGCGCGGTGAGCAACTGGCCACCGTGGCGGGCGAACTGCACCGTGACCATAGCGGATGCGCGGCCTGGCCGACCATCATTGCGCTTTTCAAGACACTGGTGCTGGCTTCCTGCCGCCGTAACGACGTGCGCGAACTCTGGCGGCAAAATCTTGAACTGACCGCCCGCCGGGTGACGGAGTACGCGGGCAAGGCGGGGGAGCACTACATCACCGAAACCCGCGCCGAATACGTTGGCATGGCGCGCGCGGCGATCGGAGCGGGAGGATTCATCGCGCTGATGGCGCTCATCAAACAGGCTTTTCTGCATCATGCCAATCTCGCGCCGCTCAACGAAATGCTGGCCTATGGCCTCAATTACGGCATTGGTTTCGTCATCATCTACATGCTGGGCTTTACCGTTGCCACCAAGCAGCCCGCGATGACCGCCAATGCCATCGCGGCTTCCGTGGGCGAAGCGAAGGGCAAGGCGCGCGATCTGGAGGCGCTCATTACCCTGATCGCCCGTACCACGCGCAGCCAGTTGGTCGCCATTCTCGGCAATGTGTCCATTGCCATTCCGGTTGCCATTGCCTTGAGTATGCTTTTTTACGTCACTACCGGCGCGCAGGCGATCAGCCGGGAAGAGGCGGATCAGTTGATCGCCGCGCACCACCCTTTCCTGAGCGGAACACTGTTCTACGCGGCGGTTGCGGGTTTTTGCCTTTTTCTTTCCGGCCTGCTTGCGGGTTATTTCGACAATATGGCGATTTATGCGCGCATTCCGCAGCGCATTGCCCATCTGGGCTGGGCACGCCGTTTTCTCGGACAGGCGCGTCTGGATCGCTTTGCGAGCTACGTAGGCGAGAATCTGGGCGCGCTGGCGAGTAATTTTTTCTTCGGCATGTTGCTGGGCATGGCCTGGGGATTTGGCATGTTGCTGGGGTTGCCGCTGGACATCCGCCACATTGCCTTTTCTTCCGCCTATCTGGGTTATGCGGCCGCCGCCTGGGATTTCACGCCGCCCCTGCTGCCCTTCCTCTGGGCGACGGTGGGCGTGCTGGGGGTCGGGCTGATGAATCTGGGGGTGAGTTTCACGTTGACGCTGGCGGTCGCCCTGCGTGCGCGCGGCGTGACGTTCTCGCAAGGCAACCAGTTGCTGCATGGTCTGATCCGGCGCTTCCTGGCGCATCCGCGCGAGTTTTTGCTGCCGCCGAAGAAAACAGCAGCGGAGGAAGGAAGAGGAGATGCAGCGGGGCATTGAGGAAGCATTTGACAGTCCCTGCAGGGCTGTCGCTAATTTTTGCTGGCGAAAAATGTAGAGAATTTGCAGATTTTCAATGGGGTTTCCCCACACTGATTCATAAAATTCCTGATCTGGCAGAAATGCCGTTACCCCGGATTTTCCTTGTCCCTTATGCCGACTTTTCCCCGTTTTTCCTTTCCTTTTTCCGATTGCCTCGCGGCTGACCGGCGGCGGCTTCTGGCGCTGCAACGGGACGCCAAAAATACGGCGGGCGCGCGACGGGAGAAGGCCAAAACCGATCTGGCGATGCTGCTTGCCCAATCCCGCGCGGCCTTTTCCGCACGGCGGGCAAGTCTGCCGGTTCCGAAATTCGACGCCGCCCTGCCGGTCAACGCGCGGCGGGAAGAAATCGCCGCCCTGATTGCCGCGCATCAGGTGGTCATTGTCTGCGGCGAGACCGGCTCCGGAAAAACCACGCAGTTGCCGAAGATTTGTCTGGAACTGGGACGCGGCGCGGCAGGCTGGATCGGGCACACCCAGCCCCGACGGCTGGCGGCGCGCTCGGTCGCGTCCCGTCTGGCGCAGGAACTGGAAAGCAGTGTGGGTGCGGGCGTGGGGATGAAAATCCGGTTTCAGGATCGCACCCGTCCGGAATCCTGGATCAAGCTGATGACCGACGGCATTCTGCTTGCCGAAACACAAACCGATCCGCTCCTGGCCGCCTACGACACCCTCCTCATCGACGAGGCGCACGAACGCAGCCTCAATATCGATTTCCTGCTGGGCTACCTGAAGGAAATTCTGCCGAAAAGGCCGGATCTGAAACTCATCATCACCTCGGCCACCCTGGACGCGGAACGTTTCGCGCGGCATTTTCAGGCGCGTGACGGCAACCCCGCGCCGGTAATCGAGGTTTCCGGGCGGCTTTATCCGGTGGAGGTGCGCTATCGTCCGGTGCAGGGCGAAGACGACGACGACGAACGCGATCTTTACGATGCCATTGTAGATGCCTGCGACGAACTCATGCGCCTGGGTTCCGGCGATGTGCTGGTGTTTTTGCCGGGAGAGCGGGAAATCCGCGAGGCGGCGGAGACGCTGAGGAAGCATCATTTTTCTCGTCCTGCCGACGCGCACACGGAAATTCTGCCGCTTTTCTCCCGGCTTTCCGCCGCTGAACAGGATCGTATTTTCCGGCCTTCCGGGCAGCGCCGCATTGTGCTCGCCACCAATGTCGCGGAAACCTCGCTCACCGTCCCCGGCATTCATTACGTGGTGGATAGCGGCCTCGCGCGGGTCAAGCGTTATTCCTACCGGAACAAGGTCGAGCAATTGCAGGTGGAAAAAATCGCGCAGGCGGCGGCGCGGCAGCGGGCGGGACGCTGCGGACGGGTGGCTTCCGGCGTCTGCATCCGGCTCTACGACGAAGCGGATTTCAACGCCCGTCCCGCCTTCACCGATCCGGAAATTCTGCGCGCCTCGCTTGCGGGCGTGATTTTGCGGATGAAAGCCCTGAAACTCACCGAGGTCGAACGTTTCCCTTTCCTCGAAGCGCCGCCAGAAAAAGCAATCCGCGACGGCTATGCCCTGCTTTCGGAACTGGGGGCGCTGGATGCGGAAAACCGCCTGACCGCCATCGGACAGGTGCTGGCAAAGCTGCCGGTCGATCCGCGCGTCGCGCGTATTCTGGTCGCGGCAAAGGAGGGCGGCTGCCTGAAAGAGGCGCTCATCATCGCCGCCGTCCTGTCGGTGCAGGATCCGCGCGAGCGCCCCCAGGACAAGCAGCAGGCGGCGGACGAAAAACACCGCAAACTCCTGTTCGCGGAAAAAGAGGCCGCCTCCGAATTCACGGGCTGGCTGAAATTGTGGGACTGGTTCAAGGCGGAAATCGAACACAAGAAATCGAACAAAAAACTCGTCGCGCAGTGTCACGCCCATTTCCTGTCCTTTTTGCGCCTGCGGGAATGGCGCGAAGTGCATGGCCAGTTGCACGCGCTGGTCACGGAAATGGGCTGGCGGGAAAACGAAATACCCGGCGATTACACCGCCCTGCACAAGGCGCTTTTATCGGGATTGCTGGGCAATTTCGGCTGCAAATCGGATGAGTCCGGGCATTACCTGGGGGCGCGCGGCATTCGTTTTCTCGTGCATCCCGCCTCCTTCCTGCAAAAAAAAGCGGGCAAATGGATATTGGCGGCGGAAATCGCCGAAACCACCCGGCTGTACGGACGCTGCATTGCCAGAATCGAACCGGAATGGCTGGAGGAAGTGGGCGGGCACCTGCTCAAACGCCATTGTTTCGATCCACATTGGGAGAAAAAATCCATGCAGGTCGCCGCCTGGGAGCGCACGACGCTGTATGGCGTGGTCATTCAGCCCAAACGGCGGATACATTACGGCCCCATGTCTCCGGCGGAAGGGCGGGAAATTTTTATCCGGCAGGCACTGGTGGGCGGCGAAGTTTCCGAGGAATATGTCCGCCGCTGGCCGTTCTGGCGACACAATCAACAGCTCATCGAGGACATCGAGCGCCTGGAACACAAGCAGCGGCGGCAAGATGTATTGGTCGACGACGAACTGATTTTTGCCTTTTATGATCGCCTGATTCCCGAAAACCTGCACAACGGCGCGGCTTTCGATCACTGGCGGCGCGAGGCGGAACGGGAAAATCCCAGACTGCTCTTTCTCGAACGCGACGATCTGATGCGCCATTCGGCGGCGGGCATCACCACCGATGCTTTTCCGCCCCACCTGAAACTCGCGGGCGCGGAATACGCGCTGTCCTATCACTTCGAGCCGGGCAGCCCCAGGGACGGCGTCACCCTGATCGTGCCGCTGGCACAACTCAATCCCTTGCCCGCGGCGCGTCTGGAATGGCTGGCGCCGGGGCTGCTGAAGGAAAAAATCGTTGCCCTGGTCAAGACCCTGCCGCAGAAAATCCGCGCCAGGCTGGCGCCGGTACCGGAGTTTGCCGAAGCCTTCATCGCCTGGGTGGGCGGCGACGAAAAGCACATGGCGCGCGGTTTGTTGCCGCCCTTGATCGACTACATCCTCGCGGAAAAAGACTTCAACACGCGCGGTTGGGTTGTTGTGCCGGACAGTTTCCGCCCGGATGCCCTGCCCGCGCACTTTTTCATGAATTTCAAGGTGACGGACGAACACGGGCGGCAACTGGACATGAGCCGCAATCTCAGCCAGTTGAAGGCCGATTGGGGACGCGCGGCGCGGCAGGAATTTTCCGGTCTGCACGAAACCCCGGCGACACAGGAAAACCTCACGGACTGGACTTTCGGCGCCTTGCCGGAAATCATGGAAACCCGCATCGGCAGCCAGAGCGTCATCGGCTATCCGGCGCTGGTCGACGAGGGCGCAACCGTGCGTCTCTCCGTGTTCGACACGCAGGAAGAAGCACGACAGGCACACGCCAGGGGATTGCTGCGTCTTTTCATGTTGCAGTTCCGGGATCAGGTCAGGGCCTTTGAAAAAAGTCTGCCCGATTTCACCCGGATGGCGATGCTCTACATGCAGTTGGGCGATGCCGCCGAATTGAAACGGCACATCATCGCGCTTGCCTTTTCCCGCGCCTGCCTCATGGAACCCTGGCCGCTCGATGCCGAACAATTCAGGGCACGCTGCGCGGAAGCGCGTCCGCGTCTGGGTTTGCTCGCGCAGGAAATCGCGCGTCTGGCCGGGACGATTCTGGAAGAATGGGCAACGCTTGCGAAAAAACTTTCCGCCAGCAAGGCAAGAGAGGTCACGGCGGACGTGGAAGCTCAGGCCAGGCGTCTCCTGCACAGAAATTTTCTCGCGGAGACGCCCTATCCGCGCTTGCAGCATTTTCCCCGCTATCTCAAGGCTGCATACATCCGCCTCGAAAAACAAAAGGCCGACCCGGCGCGTGACGCCCGTCTCATGGCGGAATATCAGCCGCTGTGGACGCAATACGCCCGCCGCGCCGCGCAACTTGCCAAACAGGGATCAAGCCCCGAAACCGCCGACCCGCGTCTGGAACAATTCCGCTGGCTTCTGGAAGAATTGCGGGTCAACCTCTTCGCCCAGGAACTGAAAACCCCGACGCCGGTTTCGGTCAAACGCCTGCAAAAAATGGCGGGGGAGATTTTTTGAATCGAACACGGGGAAATCCACGGATCAATGGCTTATATAACGCAACAGCAGAAAAGCAGGACTTTTCCAGACCATCCCCAATGCAACAACAACACAAATCAAATCATTCCAGTCGCCGTGGCAATCCACTTGTCTACAAGCGGCGGTGCAGCCGCCGCTAACACCTGGCGTCAGTTTCCCGTTCCGATCAGCGACGCAAGCAGGGTCACGACCGGATGCAGGAGTACCCAAAGCGCCAACAGGGCGATCAGCGTGTAAACAAAAAACAGATCTCCCAGCCAGAAATAGCCGCCCGCCGTCAACACGCAGGGCAGAACGGTGTTGACAATTTTCCACCACAGACCCCAATCGACCGGAGTTTTTCTCATGACGTACCCCTGCAAGAAAGAACGCAATCATGGCCAATATAATGGAGCTGGCGCTCAGAATCAAGGCCGACTTGGGCAACGCCATTCGCAGCGTGACGGATTTCGGCAGATCCTTTACCCGCATGAATTCCTCCGTCGCCCGCGCCCGGCGCGGCCTGCAATCCATTTCGTCGCAACTGGCCGCGCTGCGCAATCAGCGGTTTCGGAACCCAAGAAAAGACAAGATGAAAGCACAGAGCGCGAGGCAAGGCGGCGGATCTATTCGGCGGTCTGGCTGGCAAGTTTCCCATGCTGACCGGCGTGACAACGCTGGCAACGACGGCACTGGCCGCGCCCCCGCCCCCCGTCGAGGTGGATACGCGCCTCACCGTCCGTTTGGATAAAGGACTGTTATTGCAAGGTCAAAATACGCAAGTCACCGGCGGCGCAGCCAGGATAGATACCGGCAATGTCCTTTCTGGTGCGCCCTGACACGCGGACAAAATAAAGCCAGCCGGGGACAAAACCCCCGAAAAAATTTCCCGTCCGGAAATCAAACGCGCTGTACTCCTGGTAATGGCGACTGAACCACACGGCACGCTTGCCGATCTGAAAAAAGAAATCGCCGCGCCGACCGCTTACGGCGCGCGCGTCATCACCAGCCGGGACGCCACGTTTGGTCTCGACCCGGCGCGGCTCTCCCGCATTCTGCGCCGCGCGCAGGAAGGCGATCCGGTAGCCTACCTGGAGCTGGCCGAAGAGATGGAAGAAAAATATCTCCACTACGCCGCCCAGCTTGCCACGCGCAAGCACGCCGTTTCCGGCATCGACGCGGAAATCCTCCCGGCGTCGGACGCCCGCCGTGATCGCAAGATCGCCGAATACTGCGCGCAGTTTTTGCCGGTCATTCAGGCGGCGACATTCAACATTCTCGACGCGCTGGGTAAAGGCTTTTCGGGGACGGAAATCATCTGGGACACCTCCGGGCCGGACTGGTTTCCTGTGCGTCTGGAACGCCGCGACCCGCGCTGGTTTCTCTTCGACAAGGTGGATGGCCACACCCTCCGCCTGCGCCATGAGCTTTACCCCGAAGGTCAGCCGCTGCCGGAGATGAAATTCATTGTCCATCGTTGCGCGGCCAAGACCGGTCTGCCGATTCGCGGCGGGCTGGCCCGCGCCGCGTCCTGGGCTTTTCTCTTCCAGAGTTTTGCCCTGCGCGACTGGGTGACGTTCATCGAAACCTTCGGCAAACCGCTGCGTCTCGGACGTTATGACAGCACGACCGCCTCGCCCGCCGACATCGCCAAACTGATTGAGGCGGTTCAGGCGCTGGGGATGGACGCGGCGGCGATTCTGCCGAAGTCGATGCTGATCGAATACCCGGAAGTGCCGAACGCGCGCGGCGACAATCAGCTCTGGCGCGCGCTGCTGGAATATCTGGATCGCCAGGTCTCAAAACTGGTGCTCGGTCAGACGCTGACCGCCGACACTGGCGAATCGGGCGGCGGCAGTTATGCGCTGGGCGGTGTCCACAACGAAGTGCGCATGGACATTCTCGCCGATGACGCGCTGCGCTTCTGCGAGACGATCAACCGCGATCTGATTCGTCCGCTGGTCAATCTCAATTTCCCCGGCATCACCGACTATCCGCGGTACACCCTGCGGGTGGAAGAGCCGGAGGACATGACGGCGTTGATCGACATCGTCGAAAAGGCGGTGGCGATGGGGCAGCCGGTGTCACAAAAATGGTTCTCGGAAAAATTCGGCATCCCGCTGCCTGAAGCGGGCGAGGAAATTCTGGGACATCCGGCAACGGAAAACAAGGAACAGGAAACCGAGGTGACGGCACTGGCCGCGCCCAAGTCCGCCGATGTCGGCAAGGGGGTCACCCCTTCGCTACTTGCGGCCAACGTCGACCGCCTTGAAAAAGAAACCGCGCCGCTGGTGGAGGGCTGGCTCACTCAGATTGAGGCCATGCTGGAGGCGGCGGATTCGCTGGAAGAATTCCGCGAAATGTTGCTCGCGGCTTACCCGAAACTGGATTCGACCGACATGGCAAAAACGCTGACCGCCGCGATGACGGCAATGACGCTGGCGGGAAAAGCGGATGTGGAGGAGGGAAAATAAAAATGCCTGACCTCGCCGACCTCGCGCAACTCCAGCAGGAGCATCTGGACGCATTTACCCGCGCTGGGGCGTGGAAACCTGTCGCGCCGGAGGCGACCGGGTTCTGTCTGAACTGCGGCGCACCGCTGGCGCAAGGCTTGCGCTGGTGTGACACCGATTGCCGCGACGACTGGCAAGAGATGGACGCGCTTTTGCGCAAGCAAGGATTATGAACAAGGATACCGCCCCCGATGCCTGACAACCTGCGCGGCGCGTTTGGCCTCGACTTCGCCGAACAGATCGCCTTCTTCGAGAAGAAACTTTCCAAGGGTTCCCAACGCTGGAACCTTCTGGCGGACGGCACGCCCATTACAGGGGCGATGCACGACACCAACTTCATCGTCGCCGGAGCGATGAAGGCGGATTTGCTCAACGACTTGCAGGCGGCGGTGGACAAGTTCATCAAGAAGGGTACGGGTCTGGAAGAGTTCCGAAAGGATTTTCGCCAGGCCGTAAAAGATCACGGCTGGACGGGCTGGACAGGGGAAAAGACGGAAGAAGGCGTGGCCTGGCGGACAAGGGTGATCTGGGAAACCAACCTCGCCACCTCCTACGCCGCCGGACGGCACGCGCAACTGACTGACCCGGAACTTCTCGCCAGACGCCCATTCTGGAAATACGTCCACAACGAAAGCGTGTTGCATCCCCGTCCGCAGCATCTGGCGTGGGATGGTCTGGTGCTGCGCCACGATCATGAGTTCTGGCAGACGCACTATCCGCCTAACGGCTGGGGCTGCCAATGCCGGGTGGTGGCTGTGCGTGAACCGGAAAAAGGCGACAAGACCAATCCGCCCGATGGATGGAACAAAGCCAGCGAAAGCGGACGCCTTCCCGGTATCGACAAGGGCTGGAACTACGCGCCGGGCGCTTCGATTTCAGAGAATTAACGCCGGATTGTCGCGGAAAAAGTGGCCACCTTGCCGAAACCGCTGGCGCGGGATTTTCTGGCGCAGGCGGAAAAGGTGGGCGTCACGCCGGACGCTTCGGCACTCATCGTCAAAAAGGTCGCCAAGACCGAGGGCGATGCAAAAAAATGGCTGCTGGACAAGGCAGGGAGAGAAACCGAGCGCGCCGTGGTGATTGACACGGCAACGGGGAAGGAGCTTTCCCGTGTCATCAGCAAAGAGCGCGACATTATCCCGCTCCC
>JAISWQ010000080.1 GCA_031271025.1 Zoogloeaceae bacterium
GTTTCCTGGCTGGAAGCGCGCGCGCAGCCAATGCCCTGCGCCACGCGCAGCACGTCCTCGGTGGTCTTGTTGACCCGCACGAAAAACGTCACCTTGATGTCGGCGCGGATGTTGTCCTGGCAGATGAGGCCATCATTGCCGGTGCGCTCGATCTCGATGGTCTTCAAGGCGATGTCCATCATTTCCGCCTTGTGGATGACGGGATAGACCATGCAGCCGGTAAAGGTAACGTCCGGCTCGCTTTTCGTGGTATTGACGATCATGGCATAGCCCTGTTCCACCTTGCGGTAGAAATGCGAAAACAGGGCGAAAACGCCAACAATAAACAAGGCGATGATGACAATTGCCGCCACGACGACGATCAGGGTTTGTCCCATTCTGTCCCCCTCTTCTGGAAAACAACGTTAAAGGATTGGATTGTAGTTGAACATGGCATCAGGCCGCGCGCGCCGCCACACGATACACCCGGCGTGCCACGTCGTAATCGACGACCACGGCGGCCGCGCCGCGGGTAAGCTGGTTGGGGGTTGCCGCCACAACCCGGAGATGAAATTCGCCGTCTTCGCCCGTGATGACCGCGCGCCCGAAATGTTCATCCACCGTGCCGGTTTCGATGACGCATTCCCTGCCCACCAGCGCGACGCTGGAGAGCGCGCGGGTTTTCACAAACGCACGGCGCAAGGGACGCACGCAGGCGGCGGCCGGAATCACGGAAAGCGCCGCCGATCCCAGCAAAATGCCCGTGGCAACGATGAATCTGAGCACTGCCGTTGGCGCCAGCGGCAAAAGCCAGAGACTTGCGAGCGTCGAGATGAACCAGCCGAAAAAGACGACAAGGCTCACCACCACCGAGAACGGCACACCGGAAAGTCCCAGCGCCACCAGCATCCCGGCCAGACCGCTGACGGAAACGCCTTCCTCTTCGCCGCCGGAAGGCACATCCAGCAGATCGTCCGACGATCCGGCATCGAGGTCGATCTCCAGATCCACCTCGCCTTGCTCAAAATCCACCAGACCCGCAATCGCCAGACACCAGTACACCACCACCACCCCCAGGAGCACGACAAAAAGCACCGTGGGGTAGCCCAACAGGATTTCAGGGAGGGTCATGTCTTCAACCGCCTTTCTTTTCGAGGCCGCCATGCCAGAAGCGGGGCAGCAGGGCACTCATTTTCCCCGCCGGTTTTCCTGTTCGGCGAACTCCATCAATTCCCGCGTCACCTGTTCCTTGATGGCGAGCCGCTCTTCCACCGCCAGACCGTATTTTTCGGCCAACATGGTGTAGTCTTCCAATGTCAGCGTCACCGTGAGGCGCGGGCGCTTGGGGCGGCGGTTGACCGGCAAGCCCAGAATGCTGCGAATCTGGTCGGAAGCGGAACGGTCGGCGACAAAGGCGGCGCACCGCACCGCCTCCAGCACTGCCGTTTCGACATCGAAGGCAACCTGTACCGCGTGTAGCGCCTCATCCGAAGCTTGCCAGCGCACGGGTTTTTGCGACACCTTCATGCCAGAACCTCTTCACTGGGGGCGGAGGCTTCCGCGCGGCGCGCGCGCAGCCGCGCCATCACCTTTTCCTTGCGTTCGGCGGTTGCGCCAATGCCGGCCTCCGCGAGCTTTTCTTCCAGCGCGCGCGTGCCCAGTTCCCGGTCCAGGGCATCGGCAGCCACCATGCGATCACTCAAATCCTCATGCCGTTTCTTGATGCGCTCCAGCGATTCCCTGGCGCCCACGAGTTTCGAGCCGGAAGCGCCAATGCTCTCGGAAACGCTCTGCGTCGCCTTGTAGACACTCTCCGCCGTCTTTGCCATTTGCACGGCGCGTTCGTGTTCGCGGATTTTGGCTTCCGAAGCCTTGATGAGTTCCTTCAGACGGCTGGCCTGCACCGCGTATTCCGCGTGCAACTGCGTTTCCCGCTCCAGATCGGCTTCCTGTTCCGCAACCTGGGCGGCGACTTCCTCGGCCAGGGATTCCTTCTCTTTATCCAGCGCCTCCAGCGCGAGATTTTCCAGCCGCGCAATCTCGCCACGCGCAGCCTCGATGGCGCGCGCGCTCTGCATTTCCTTCGCCATGACGCCGGTCAGCTCGATTTTCGCCTCGGCAATCGCCACCTTGGCGTCGTGGATTTCCTGCTCGTAGATGTGCACGCCATTGGCGTCGATGATGCTTTCGCCCAGTTCGCGCGCGCTGCCACGCACCAGCGTGACCAGTTTTCCGATGACTCCCATGATGTTGCTCCTTTTCAAAAATCAGAGACCTTCCGCCAGGGCGGAGAGGGTATGACCTGCCGCGTCGACCGCGTGACCTGCCAGTTCCAGTGCCGTGTCGCCCAGATCCGCAACGCTATCCGCGAGCCTGTCCAGCAGGTTGCCGGAATCGCCCGCGTCCGGTGTGGAACCCTGACAGGCAGGGGATTCGGTATGGCCGTTGAACAAACTGTCCGCCGCCCAAACCAGGGGTTCCCCATCCACTCCATTCACGCCTTGCCGCTGACGTTCAGCGAGTTGGCTGCCAGGAGAGGAGGATAGATGAGAAATATTCATGATCTTGCTTCCAGGTTTTTCAGATGAGATAGTCCGCGAGCGCCTCCAGTGCCTCCAGCGCGTTTTCGCTCAGTGCCACGATGTCGCTGGCGATGTCTTCCGCGCGGGAATTGGCCGAGAGCGCGCCAAAAAGCATGTAGCGCCCATCCACCCGCCCGAAGGAGGAAAGCGGAATCGCCGGATTCAGTTCCAGCAAGACTTCCATCAATTCCACCCGCCGCTCCGGTTGCACCTCCGCATCTGCCCAAAGATAGCAGATGCACAGGATTTGCGCGTGGGAAGCCGTCACGAAAATCGGCAATTCCTCGCGTCCGCCGATCACCACCTGGATAACCGGAATCGCGCCCGGAATCGGCTGGAAACTGACCGATGTTCCAGAAAGCCGCGCGGCGATCAAATCTTCCAGACCGTTGAGCCGTTCCTGCAAATGTTCCATGCTGTCCTCCTGCCAGAGTCGGCGATGCGCCCCATGCCCATGCCGTGTCTATACTCTAGAGCATTGGACATTAAATGTCAAAACATTTTATGCCGATGCGGCGCACAGTGGCAACGGTACAACACCACTGAAAACCACTACGGCGGCAACGCGAAATAAAGCATGGCGTTCAGACCGTCGTTGAAGATACGCTCCAGTGGAACGGCAAGATAGTTCATCATCAGCATGAGGCCGATAAAGCCCAGTCCCAGCGTGATCGGAAAACCAATGGCCATCAGGTGCAACTGCGGCGAGACCTTGTTCAGGATGCCCAGGGCCAGGTTGGTCATGAGCAACACCACCAGAATCGGCAGCGCCAGCAATAATCCTGTGGAGAAAATCAGGCTGCCCATTTGCACCAGAAAGCGCCAACTGGAAGCGTCCAGCGGAGTCTCCGAGACAGGAATAGCGGTAAAGCTCTGCGCCAGCACGGCGAAATAAATCAGATGACCGTTCATCGCCAGGAACAGAAGGGTCACGAACAGCGTGAGAAAGTTGGAAATCACCGAAGTCTGCGCGGTGCTCTGCGGGTCATAGAAGGTGGCAAAGCCCAGCCCCATCTGGAAAGCGACAATCGCCGCCCCCATGTCGACTGCCGTAAAGATGAAGCGCATGGACATGCCCATGCCAACGCCAATCAGGATTTGCTGCGCCAGAATGGCAATGCCGATGCCGGAGGCAGGCGAAACCGGCGGCATGGGCGGCAGAATAGGCGCAATGCCCAGGGTCAGCGCAAAACCAAGGATCAGACGCACACGCCGGGGCATGGCGGCGTTGGAAAGAAAAGGCGCGGTGGCCGCCACCGCCAGAATACGCGCCAGCGGATAAAAAAACGCGGCAATCCACTGATCAAGCTGGGCGGAAGTAAAGCTGAACATGGCGCTTTGCTTCAGCCCACGACGTTGGGAATGTTCTCCAGCATCGCGCGCATGAATTCCAGCATGTATTGCAGCATCCAGGGGCCCGCCACCATGAGCATGACGAACACCGCGACCAGCTTGGGGATAAAGGAGAGCGTCGCCTCGTTGATCTGGGTTGCGGCCTGAAAGATGCTGACCACAAGACCTACGGTCAGCGCCGTCAGCAACAAAGGGCCGGCCAGCGTCAGCGCCGCCAGCACGGCCTCGCGCCCGATTTCCATTACCGTTCCACTATTCATGTGCCAAAACTCTTCACCAGGGAACCAATCAGGAGCTGCCAGCCGTCCGCCAGCACGAACAGCATGATCTTGAACGGCAGCGAGACCATGACGGGCGACATCATCATCATCCCCATCGACATCAGCAGGCTCGCCACCACCATGTCGATCACGAGAAAGGGAATGAAGACCACAAAGCCGATCTGAAAGGCGGTTTTCAGCTCGCTGGTGACAAAGGCCGGCACGGCGATGCGCATGGGCGTATCTTCCGGTTTTTCGATTTTTTCCACTTTGGCGAGCCGCGCGAACAGGGCAAGGTCCGCTTCCCGCGTCTGCTTCAGCATGAATCCCTTGACCGGCACGGTAGCACGCTCGGCGGCGGTCATGATGTCAATCCGGTTTTCCGCCAGCGGCGTCCAGGCTTCCGTGTAGACCCGCTCGGCCACCGGCGACATGATGAAAAAGGTCAAAAAGAGCGACAAGGCCACCATGATCTGGGTCGGCGGCGCAGTCTGCGTGCCCAGCGCGTGCCGCAGCAGGGAAAACACGATGATGATGCGGGTAAAGGAGGTCATCATCAGCAAGGTGGCGGGAATGAAGGATAGCGCCGTGAGCGTGAGCAGGGTCTGGATGGAAAGGGTGTAGGTGGTGCTGCCGCCGGTTCCGGGCGTGGCGGTAAAGGCTGGCAATCCGCCCGCGCCGGAAGTCTGTGCCAGCGCCCCATCCGCCAGTACGAGGGCGAGAAAACCGCAAAGCGCGAAAAAAATCCGCCGTTTCTGAAAAAACCAGCGCCCGTGAAAAAACCGGCCTCTGCTCATGATGATGGATTGTTGCGGGAGGAAAAACGCCGCAACCAGTCGGCGAAGGGGGGAAGTGATGGCGTGGTTTCGGGCGCGACGTCCTGCGGCAGCGTGCCGCTGGGCATACGGTGCAGGGTGCGGATTTGCCCTGGCACCACGCCCACCACCAGCCACTGGTCGCCTGCCTCTATCAGCACGATGCGTTCGCGCGGCCCCAGAGCGACTCCGCCCAGAAGTTTCAGCCCTTTCTGGCCGAACTGGGCGCTCCCCAGAAACTTTTTACCGAGAAAGGCCAAAAGGAAAAGGCAGAGCAGAATGGCCGCCAGACCCAGAAACGCCTGCACGACGTTTCCCATGGAAACACCCGGCGCCTGGATGTGCTCCGCTGCTGTAGCCAGTCCCGGCAATGCTGCCACGCCCAGAAGGATTGGAATTGCGCGCATAAAAGAATGCCCAGGTTGGAAACCCGACTATCTTACCGTGTTCCCACGCAGGACGACAGGGGGCCGCGAAAGTTGGGTGCGATTGAAAGTGGCAGTTTTTGTTCCGGGCGAAGCGCAAACGCAAAATCCATGCACTGGCCTTCGTCATTCTCCGAATCGCAGGCCAGTGACTTTTCCAGTGATCTTGCTGGATTGTCGCGTCGTCAGGGATCCCCTTCAGTCCCCTTGAAGCGGCAGGGAGACGGCAGATATCTGGCAAGTTGCGCAAAGGACACGCCACTCGCGCCGCTCATCACGCAAGCCCAAATGATGGAACCCACATTTTCTGTCCCCAACCGTTGGCGGGGCGCCCCTGTCACGCTGTCAAATCCACCTGTTCCCGGAGTCAGATGCAACTGGATACCCAGCTTGTTCAGCAGAGCGTTCTTGCCGCCATACACAATGCGGATGGAGCCAGCATCAGGCCCCGCCCAGGAAGTACGCTGAATGTCGAGCGCGTCTATTTCAATGGCTTTTATATTCTCCGTTGGCTCGAATGTGTACCCATAACTTCCATCGCGAGCCGGACCATAACCCAGATAATTGATGATTCTTCCATTCGCGCATTCGCTCGGGTCGTCTGGGCATGAACTTTGCTGCCCATTGGACCATGTCTCCACTATGGCGGTCTTGGCTCCCTCGGCCAGTTGCAAGCCTTCGGCGATGATGGCGCGAATGATGTAGTCCTGATAGGCAGGGATCGCGATGGCAGCGAGGATGCTGATGATGGTAACGACGATCATCAGTTCGATGAGACTGAAGCCGCGTTGGAGGGTATGTTTGGCGTGTTTCATGGCGAAATCTCTTGGGGTAGTGAAGAAAAAAGGAAAAAAACCCGCAGTCGCATGAAGTCCATGCGACCGCGGTTGAAAGAGAGGAGAGACGGGAAAATGAAACAAAAAACGCCTTCCAGACGCGGAGCGCGCGTCAGGGAAGGCGAGGAAAAAAGGGAGGGAGCGAAGAAGAAAGGCGGGTGTTTCTGGACTCCCGAAAATTTTCTCCGTTATCGGGTTTTTACGATAACGGAGAAAATCTTCATGTTGTGCGTTGTGCGTTGTGCGTTGTGCGTTGTGCGTTGTGCGTTGTGCGTTGTGCGTTGTGCGTTGTGCGTTGTGCGTTGTGCGTTGTGCGTTGTGCGTTGTGCGTTGTGCGTTGT
>JAISWQ010000084.1 GCA_031271025.1 Zoogloeaceae bacterium
GTCTTGCGTAAAATCATGACACAGATATTGCGCCGCGGTTTTTTCCGGGCGTTGAATATACTATGATGAAGAATCGCTCATGCCGCAAAAATGAACGATGTCTTGCAATATTCACATGCCGTGTGGGAATGGCGTCTGTGATTCCGACGCCATTTTGAACAGGCCCATATCAAAGAGGTGACTTCCATGAAAATCAAAACCAAGCTTTTGTTGTTGGCAATGACTGCCTGCATCGTCGCGTTATTCATCGGCACGATTGGAATGATTGGCATGAACAATCTGAATGCCAGTATTGCCGGCCTGAATCAGGTTGTCATGCCATCACAGATTCATGCCAATAAAATCAAGGCGGTTTTGCACGAAATGCAGACACTCATGGCCGAAGTGCTGGTCAATGAGAATGATTATTCGGCAGAAGTGCGGGAAAAATTCCGCAAGCTTGATGCCAGATATGAAGAGATTGTCACAACCAGCAACAGGGAAATAGAAGCCTACACAAATATCCCGCGCCCGCCGGAGATTGTGGCCAGGATGGTTCCTCTGGAAGAAGCCTTCAAGAACACGCGCGCTACATGGCGTGGAGAAACAAGAAAAATGAGCGAATTGCTGGATCAGTTGCAGGCTTTGCCAGCAGGTGACGAAAAAGGACAAAAGGCGCTGATGGCGCAAGTGTTGACGGTCTACCATCAGCAAGCGGAATTGTCCGCCCCTGTCGTCAAGGTGCTGGAAGACATCTTTGAATTTGAAGAAAATCGTGCTGCGGAGATTGAACACGCAAATAACAGCCTGGCTCACAGGATGGTTACCCTGCAGGTCGGCGCGCTTGTCGTGGGATTGGGACTGGTGCTGGCGATTGCCGTCAGCGTTTTTCGCGCTGTGATGAAGCCTTTGGAACTGACCCGCAGCACGGTGGGAAAGATTGCGGCGAACAACGATTTGACCCAGCGCGTGGATCTGCATTCCACGGACGAATTCGGGTTGATGGTCAATGACTTCAATGGTTTGATCCAGCGCCTGCACGACGCCTTGTCCGGCATCCAGGGCAGCGTGGATGGCGTGCTCTCCACTGCGACTTCCCTTTCCTCCGCCGCGGCTCAGGTAGCGGGAAGCTCCACCAGTCAGGCAAGCGCGACTTCGGCGATGGCCGCTTCGGTCGAAGAAATGACAGTCTCCATCAACACGGTTTCCAGCAGCGCCGAGGACGCGCAGCAACTGGCGGTCAAGGCTGGCGCCAGCTCGGCGCGGGGTGGGGAAATCATTCATCGTTCTTCCGCCGGAATGGTTTCCATCGCGGAATCCGTGGGCGACGCAAGCCGGGTCATCACGGAACTGGGCGAAGAATCCAAGCAGATTTCCGATGTGGTGCAGGTCATCAAGGAAGTGGCGGATCAAACCAATCTGCCGGCGCTGAACGCTGCCATCGAGGCGGCGCGCGCGGGCGAGCAGGGGCGCGGTTTCGCGGTGGTGGCGGACGAAGTGCGAAAACTGGCCGAACGCACGGCGCAATCCACGGTGGATATTGGCGTCATGATCGGCAAGATCCAGACATCTGCCAACGACGCGGTAGTGGAAATGCAGAAGGTCGTGGAGCAGGTTTCCGTTGGCAAGGATCTGGCAGAAAGCGCAGGGGTGATGATGGCCTCGGTCGAGGAGGATGCTGGTAAGGTTTCCAGCGCCGTGACGGAAATTTCCAACGCGCTGAAGGAACAGAGCCAGGCCAGCCAGGAAATCGCCAGACATGTGGAAACCATTGCGCAGATGACGGACGAGAACAACGCGGCGGCGGCGGAAACCTCGTCCAACGCTCAGCACCTTCAGGACATCGCACAGGCAGCAGGCAAAGCGGTTGCGGTTTTCAGAATATGAGGAGGCTCACTCATGGTTTTGCAGTGCCCCCGTGGAAGACACGAGTGACGCGCGTAACGCCGCGATGCCATGTGCGCCGTATTCCTGTGCCGTCACCAGCGTGGCGCGGGATTGTCCGCCCAGCGCGAAGACCGGCAGGCCGCGTCCGCTCACCCTTTGGGCGAAACCTGACCAGCCCAGACCTGCCGCTTCCGGGTGGCTGGGCGTGGGCAGCACTGCGCCCAGAAAAGCGTAATCCAGCCCCAGCGCCTCCGCCTTGTCCAGTTCTTCCGCCGTATGGCAGGAGGCGCCCACCTGCGGAAAATCCGGACGCGCCACACATGTACGCAAGGCATGGGCGGTCAAATGCAAACCGGAAGCGCCCAATTCACGCGCCAACGCAGCGTCTGCACAGGCTTCGGCGGCATTCACACTGATCCAGAAGGGGGCCGTATGACGCGCCGCCAGCGCAGCGACCCGCTGCAACCAACGCCGCCGCGCTTCCGGAGCAAGGTTGCGGTCACGCAGCACCAGACCGACTTCTCCTGGCCAGCGGGCAGCGACAAGCGCCGCTTCCAGACGTGCCATTTCCTCCGCCTCGCCTCGAACTTCGGCATGGGTGAGCGCCATGATGTCCGGCAGGGCAAGCGCGGCCAGAATGGGCGCATTGGCAGGCAGGATGGGCGCAACTGTCAGCGTGCCCTTTCGGGATTGCCAGGCAAGGGCACTGTGTTCCATTGGCGCGGCGAGATCAATTTTGCCGGTCCACTCCGTTACCCGCCAGAAACGAATCGCCACATGGGCGTGCGGATAAACAAAACGCCGGGTGAGCCAAGGCGTGGCATGGGTAACGCTGATGCCCATTTCCTCTTGTAGTTCGCGTATCAACGCCGCATGGCTGGACTCTCCAGGTTCCACCTTGCCGCCGGGAAATTCCCATTGTCCGGCGCAAAACTTGCCCGGTGGACGACAAGCAAGCAAAAAACGGTCGCCCTGGAGCAGAACCGCCGCCGCGACGGCGATCAGCGGGGATCCCGTTTGTTCAGATGAAGAAATCATTGGGACAGGCGAAAAGAAGAAGTTGCTGATTCTATACTCGCTACGGGGGCAATCCACAGGGGGCGGAGATCTCGTAGGGCAATCGCACTGTCTTCCCCCATTTTCTGGCATGTTTCATGTTCGATTTTGTTTTTCCCCGTGGAAAAACCTCACGTATCTGTCGCCCGTTCCATACTTTGAGCAGATAGCCGAACCACGTCGGCAGACGAAGAACAAGAAACACCGCTTGTCGGACTATCTTTCAAGCGCCATCATTCCGGCATGGCTTCTTCGGAAAACTCTGTCGCTTCCCGTTCATAGGCAAAGGTCTGTTTCAGGTTGTCCACTACCGGCGCGAGGGCACGCATCCAGGCGTTGGAAAATTCGGCGCTGCACAGACCGGCAGGGGTCTTGTCGGTCAGGCTGCGATCCATCCAGACGCCCTCACGGGTTTGTTCCACCCGGTTGTCGTAATCCAGATATTCCGAATGCCGCGTCATGGCTTCCGGCATACGGGTAAAACGAACTCCGTTCAGGGTAATCGCGTAAGTTTCACGCTGACGCCCCCCGGCGCAGGGCTGGTCACGCTGCCGATCCTGATGGGGGCGCTGTGCCGCCAGTTGCGTGAAACCGGCTCCCGCCGCAACCAGAGCCGCAGGTTGCCAAAGTCCCTGGCGTGCCGGGAAAAAATCCGCCAGCGTAAAGCGAACCGCAAACGCATACTGGTCGGAGAGCCGTTTTTCCGGCGCGGTGTCGCCCGCTTCCACTTCCAGCGTCAGACCTTCCGTGCTTGCTTCCCTGTTACTGGCGCGCGCCAGCATGTCCCGCACGAATTGTGTTTGCGCTTCCGGCGTCATGTCTTGCAGGAACGCGCGCACGCGCGCGGCCTGCACGCCTTTCAGGCGTACTCGCACCTGTCCCTCGGCGTGCCCCTCCGCATTCAGGGCAAGTTCCGTATCCACCCGTTGCTCCGCCAGCGGCTGCTCCGGATTGCGCAGGATTTCGGGCGCTGTCATGGCGGCGCGCGCCACCGGACGCCCAATCCATTCATCCGGCAAATAGCCGAACGGCAGATCCGGCGCGGAAAGGGAAAGATACAGCGCCCATTCCGGCAGATAGAGCAAGACTTCGGAAAAACGCTGGAACACGGGGGTCTTGCGCGGCAGATCATAGGTTTCCGCCAGAAGCGCCGGCGTGCTTTCAATCTCCCGCGCGGCCAGCAGGGCTTGCAATACCGCTGTCCGCGCCCGGCAACCGCCCTCCCGCGTGGTCAGCGCCGCGCCTGGATTTTCCGGCGGCAGCAACGCGCCTGCCCAGGGACATTCCCCTGCCGGAGCAAGATTGAGGCGCACCCATTCGTAGAGCAAACGCGCCACTTCGCGGCGGGAAGTTTCTTCACCGGCAATTTCCCCGGCCAGGGCACGCAAATCCTCCGTGACCTCCAGCGTGCGCCAGGCCAGCGTTTCATAGCCGCGCGCCAGCGCGCCGTAATCGGAGAAGCCGGAGAGGAACAGCCCCGGCACATCGCGCATATACCAGATTCCAGCATCCCGTTCCGCTTCCGGCAGGCGCGGCGCTGGATTGCGGTAATGCCAGCGGTAAGTGGTCACGCCACGCCGTGTTTCCGGCGGCTCCAACGCCAGACGGAAAGAGGCCGTCTTCACCGCCAGCGCCTCCGGGACGCGCACGCTCACATCCCATTCATCCACGGCAGCAAAGGGCGAGAGGCGTTCTTCCAGCGTCACCGCGCCCACAGGCTTTTGTCGAAGGCGATAACGCCACATCAGGGCATCCCCCACCGCCAGACCGGGAAAATCGACTATCCGCCGGGCATCCGTCACGCGAATGCGCTCCGGCGCAACCTCGATGCGCGCGCCATCCGCCTTTTGCGTCCAGACTTCCAGCGCCTCCAGTTCCTGCACGCCACGCAACCAGGCAAGACGCCAAGGATTCACATGCGCCAGAGCCGCCGCATCCAGCACACGCAGACCGCTGGAAACCGTGAGCGTGTAGCTTCCGTCCGCGGCGAAAACATAGTTTTTTTCTGTCTTGAGCAAACGTGTCCCCGCTTCAGGCAATTCCGCCCATGCGCCCTCCAGCCCGACCAGTGCCATCAGACATGCCACGCAACGCAGCAGAAACCTCATTCCCGACATGGCGTCCTCCGAATACAGGCAAGAAAAAAGGATCATTATCCGCAGCAAGATCCCAGGGGAGCAAGTCCAATCGTTTGGATTGTACCCCGCACGGCGGAAAAATTTGACCCTCCTCCCGCCGTGCTCTAGAATGCGCAACTTTTCATTTTTTCGCATCCCTGCAAAGGGAGCGTTTTTTCTGGAGCCCCATCATGGCCATTACCCGTACCCGCCGCTCTTCCATTGAGCGCCGCTGTCTTTCCAAAACCAGCAAGCGTCTGTTTCGTAGCAAGGGCACCGCCATGTTCCGCATCGTCTATCAGGCTGAATGCCACGCGCGCGGCCGCAAGACGCTATAAAGTCGCGGAATCGGCAAATCCTCCTCCAGCCCCGGTCACAACCGGGGTTTTTTATCTCTTCTGTCTGCACATATCTCAAAACCATATATAAAAAGAATAAAAAATGAACAGGTTCCAGGAAAGGTTTGCGACAGCAATCACAGAAATATCCTGGCCGTCCGTATGGCGGCAGCGACAATGCCCCCATTCGCGTCCAAAAAAGCGGACAATCCCGCCTCCGCTTTTTGTTTGCGCATTCATGCCGGTCGATCATTACGAAAATTTTCCTGTCGCCTCACTGCTTTTGCCCCGCGCCCTGCGCGCGCCAATCGAGGCGATTTACCGCTTTGCCCGCGCGGCGGATGATTTGGCCGACGAGGGCGACGCTTCCCCTACCGAACGGCTCGCCGCGCTGGCGGGTTTTCGCGCGCAACTGGATGTCATCGCCGCCGGAAAAACGCCAGTCCCCCCGATTTTCCATGACCTTGCCCCCATCATCCGTCAATATGAGTTGCCGCTTGCCTGCTTCTACGATCTGCTGGATGCCTTCACACAGGATGTCAGCAAAACCCGCTACGCCGATTATGCGGAATTACTGGATTACAGCCGCCGTTCCGCCAATCCGGTCGGACGCCTGATTCTGGCGCTGACCCGGCTGGATACGCCGGACAATCTGCGCCAGTCGGACGCCATTTGCTCGGCTCTGCAATGCATCAACTTCTGGCAGGATGTCGCCATCGACTGGCAGAAAGGACGCGCCTATCTGCCTCTGGAAGATCTGCACCACTTTGGCGTAACAGAAGCCGACCTTGCCCGTTACACCGCAACGCCGGAAAAAAACCTGCCCTCCCCGGCCTTTCGTGAACTCATGGCTTTTGAAGCCGCCCGCTCCCGCGCCCTCATGCAGAGTGGTCAGGCGCTGGCGAAGCGGCTGCCAGGGCGGCTGGGCTGGGAGATTCGCTTTACCGTACAGGGCGGCCTGCGCATTCTGGAAAAACTCGCCGCCATCGATTACGACATGTTCCGCCGCCGTCCCCGCCTTGTGTTCCCGGATTGGTTCCGCATGGGTTTCCGTTCACTTATACAATAAGCCTCCCGGTTTTGCCTCAGCCTGCCATGACGCCCGATGCCTACTGCCAGCAAAAAGCCGCCGCCAGCGGTTCCAGCTTTTACGCAAGTTTTCGCTTTTTGCCCCCGGAAAAACGTAATGCCCTCACCGCGCTCTACGCTTTTTGCCGGGAAGTGGACGATGTGGTCGACGAAACCCGTGATTCCACGCTTGCCGCCATCAAGCTGGAATGGTGGCGACAGGAAGTCGAGCGCATCGGCGCGGGCAAACCGCAGCATCCGGTGGGACAGGCGCTGGCCGCCGCCGCCGCGCACTTTCACCTGCCGCCTGCGCAATTGCAGGAAATCATAGATGGCATGGCAATGGATCTGGCGCAAACCCGCTATCTGGATTTTGCCGAACTCTCACTTTACTGCTATCGCGTCGCCAGTGTTGTCGGCCTTCTGGCAGCAGAAATTTTTGGTTACAGCGACGCCCGCACCCTGGAATACGCCAAAGATCTGGGCATGGCCTTTCAACTGACCAACATCCTGCGCGATGTCGGCGAGGATCTGCGCCGGGGACGACTCTATCTCCCCCAGGAAGACCTGGAACGTTTTCAGGTTTCTCCCGAAGACCTCCTGCAAGGTCGCACACCAGAAAATTTCGTCGCCCTGATGCGCTACGAAGCCAAACGCGCCCAGGATTATTATCGCCGCGCCTTCGCCAGACTCCCCGCCGCTGACCGCAAGGCACAGCGCCCCGGCCTCGTCATGGCGGCAATCTATCGTACCCTGCTTGCGGAAATCGAAGCCGCCGATTTTCAGGTGCTCCACCAGCGTATCCAGCTTCCCCCGGCGCGCAAGCTCTGGCTGGCCTGGAAAACCTGGCTCTTTCCTGGCTGGCTTGCAAAAAACCGGGCATAACTTTTCCCAAACAAAAAGCCCTGTCCGCGGACAGGGCTTTTGCACAGAAAACGACTGCGTTGCCGGCTTCAGGCCGCGACGGGAACGATACTGACCGTGCGCCGGTTTTTCGCGCCCTTGATGGCGAATTGCACCGTGCCTTCGACGAGGGCGAAGAGCGTGTGATCCTTGCCAATGCCCACACCTTCACCAGCGTGGAACGCCGTGCCGCGTTGACGCACGAGGATGTTGCCCGCCTTCACAACCTGGCCGCCGTAACGCTTGACGCCCAGTCGCTTGGATTCGGAATCGCGGCCGTTACGGGAACTGCCGCCTGCTTTTTTGTGTGCCATGTTGCCGCTCCTTGAACGTTAGGCCGCAATCGCGTCGATGCGCAATTCGGTGTAATTCTGACGATGCCCCTGGTGCTTTTGATAATGCTTGCGCCGGCGCATCTTGAAAATCTTGATTTTGTCGTGCCGGCCGTGCGACACCACAGTCGCCTTGACGGCTGCCCCAACGACAAGAGGGGCGCCGATCTTCACATTCTCGCCTTCGCCTACCATGAGGACCTGATCGAGGGTGACTTCCGCGCCAACTTCTGCCGGTATCTGTTCTACTTTGAGTTTTTGACCAGCGGAAACCCGATACTGTTTCCCGCCAGTTTTTATGACCGCATACATGTTGGACTCCAAAATGGACTGCAAAAAAGAGGCGGCATTATACCGGACACCCACGCAAAGTCAAAGCTCTGGCGCTCGCGGATTTACGTTCCTGCATGAATGTCACGCCAATCAATGCTAGAATCCGCCGGATTTTCTCTCTTCATTGCGCAAGGATACCCCGTTATGAACATGCCCGTCGCCAAAGATACTGTGGTTACGCTGGATTACAACGTGACCGACCCCGATGGCGAAGTGCTGGACGAAGGCCGCGAACCGCTCGTCTATCTGCATGGCGGCTACGACGACATCTTTCCCCGCATCGAGGAAGCCTTGCAGAATAAAAAAATCGGTGAAACCGTCGTGGTCAAATTGCAGCCGGACGAAGCCTTCGGCGAATATGACCCCACTCTGGTGCAGATGGAATCCCTCAGCAACCTGCCGGAAGGGCTGGAAGTCGGCATGGCGGTGGAAGGCGCACCGGAAGGAGCAGAGGAAGATGAGCTTGTGCTTTACCGTGTCACCGACATCACCGGCGACAAGGTGATTCTGGATGGCAACCATCCCCTCGCAAGCAGCGCCCTGGTGTTCACCTGCACCGTAACCGCAGTGCGTCCGGCGGGCGCGGAAGAAATCCGGCACGGTCACGTCCACGGCGACGAACACGACGAACCAACCTGCCACTGATCGTTTCACCCTCCCCCATGCGTTTTTCCCTGTTTCCCCTGTTGCTGGCGGCAACGCTCATGGCCGCCTGTTCCCGCGATACCCCGGAATCCGCGCTGAAAGCCACCGCCAGCGAACTGCAAAGCGCGTTGGAAACCCGTGCGCCAGACAAGGTACTGGCATTGCTGCACGACAAATTCACCACGCAAGATTCCACCGAAAACGGGCGCGACTGGGCCAGGCGCACGATGACGCTCTCCTTCACCCGCTACAAGACAGTCAGCATCGTGACGCAGAACATGGAAACCCGCATCGATCCGCGCTTTCCCGACCACGCCACCAGCAAGGGAGAAGCCCTGCTGGTTGGCGCGGAAAACATCCTGCCCGATTCCACCCGACGTTATCGCATTGAACTGGAATGGGTGCGGGAAAAAGATGAATGGAAACTCCTGCGCCTTGCCTGGCAATGAACAGGCAACCCGCCATGAACCCGCCCACGAAAAAACGCTGGCAGCGTGTGGATGGCGTACTGCTGCTCGACAAGCCGGAAGGAATGAGTTCCAACGCCGCCCTGCAACGCGCGCGACGCCTTTTTTCAGCCGAAAAGGCCGGGCATACCGGCACCCTGGATCCCTTTGCCACCGGCCTGTTGCCACTCTGTTTTGGCGAGGCCACCAAGTTTTCCGCGGATCTCCTCGCGGCCGACAAGACCTATGAGGCAGAAGCCCTGCTGGGGATCACCACCGACACCGGCGACAGCGAGGGCGCCATCACCGCCACGCAAACCGTAATGGCCACAGCCGCCGATGTTGCCGCCGTCCTGCCCCGCTTCACCGGCGACATCCAGCAAATCCCGCCCATGTATTCGGCGTTGAAACGTGAAGGCCAACCGCTCTATAAACTCGCGCGCGCCGGCAAAATGGTGGAGCGCGAAGCGCGCGTTATCACGATCCACGCACTGGAACTCCTCGCCTTTGCGCTGCCCAGACTCCGCTTCCGGGTACGTTGCAGCAAAGGCACTTATATCCGCGCGCTCGCCGAGGATTTGGGCAAGGCGCTGGGCTGCGGCGCGCATCTTGTTGCCCTGCGCCGTACAGGCGTGGGCGACCTGACCCTGGAGACGGCGCGCTCCCTCTCCGAACTGGAACACCTGCCGGAGGCCGAACGCCCGCAACGGCTTGCCCCCGTGGATCACCTGATCGCCTCCCTGCCCGCCGTCGTTCTCGGCACGTCCGCCGCCCAACGTTTTTGTCACGGCAACCCGGTATCGCCGCCCCTGGCGGAAGGGCTTGCCCTTTCCGGAAAAATCCGCGCCTACGCCGAAAATCTCAGTCCCGAAAACCTGCTGGGCGTCGGCACGCTTCACCCCGACGGCCTTCTCTGGCCGCAACGTTTGCTTGCCACGCCATTGCCGCATCCTGGATAAATAACCCGATCGAATCATTGAAAGTCTGCGGGTAAAAAGCGTACCAGGCGCTCGTGACGTCCATGGCTTTTGCGGTTGCGCACAGAGCAATCGCACTGCACGCCCTCCATTTCCAGCACCTTTGATGCGTGGTGCCAGACTTTTTCATCGTAAAACCAGATCCGGTTTTACGATGAATCAAAGGCTTGGGTATTGCGTAACCAGCAAACCGCACCATGCCTGGATTTTCAAGCGGACTGGTTGACAACGCTTTCCGATGTCTTCAGAATGATAATCGTTATCATAAAATTGAGGACAACCCCATGCGCCCCCATGAACCCAAGACACTGCCATTTTCCATACTGCTGGCACTGTGCGCGCTGATGGTTCTGTTGTGTACGCCCTTTCCTTCCTTTGCGCAAACCATCTTGCCGGAAGTCGAAGTGAAAGATACCGTCGAGAAAACCGGGGCGCTTCATGTTGACCGCGAGACGCTCGACCGGGCTACGGCGGAAGACCTGCAAAGCGCCATACGCTACGTTCCCGGCGTGGAAGTTTCCGGCGACCCCAATCTGGGAAACGGCACCTTCACTATTCGCGGCGTGGGCGGGGACAGGGTGACGTCCACCGTCGACGGCGTCGGTTTGCCGGAGAGTTTCAACAATTACATCTCCAATACCGGTAGCGGCGGCGGCACGAAAGGCATGGCCTACGGGCAGAACCTGATTGAATTCGACACGATCCGGCGCGTGGAAATCCAGAAAGGCCCATTCGGTGACCGGCAATTGGGCCGAATTGGCGGTCAGGTAGATTTGCGCACCTATGATCCGGAAGATTTCGTCTCCACCGGGAAACCCTGGCATGTCGGCCTGAAACAGAGCTACAGCAGCGAAAACAAGGGCTGGAAGACCACGCTTTCCGGGGCGTTTCGCCAGGAGCGCGTTTCCGCCCTGCTGATGCTCACTCGGCGCGGGTTTGAAGAGACCGACAGCGCCGGCGGACGGATTTTTGCCGAGGACAACCAAAGCGACAACGCGCTTTTGAAAGTCCATTTTCAGATGACCCCCAACGCGATGACCGGCGTGATGGCGGAGCGCTTCACCAAGGAAATCAACGCACTCAATCTTCCCTTGCGCACGACCGACCAGGAACAATACGCCCGGCGCAAGCGTTTTGGGCTATTCCATGATTACGCGCCCGGCAGTGGTTGGCTGCAAAACCTGAATTTCAGCTATTACCGCCAGGAAACCGACCAATATCACCGCGACAAAAATCTGGCGACCGGGCAAATCGACGGCAACGCCTATCGGCAGGAAACCCATGATGCGCACCTGCACGCCAGCGGCGCGCTGGAAGCCGGTTCGACAAAACACGCTTGGTATGCAGGACTCGATTACCGCCGGGGACATTCCGAAACCGACCGCACCCGCATCCAGAACCAGCAAAATGTTCCCCAGTCGCTGCGCTTTCCCGGTGTTGACAAGGAAATCCTGCTGCTGACTCTTTCCGACAGCATTACGTTTGCCAACGGCATTATCCTGAAACCCGCGCTCAAATACATCGATGAATCCTCCAGTCCGGACAAGGGCGATTTGAGCCGCCTGAACGCCTCGGCCAATTTCGCGCAGGGCTATATCTTCCAGTCGTATGCGTACCGGCATGTCCTGCCCTCCCTGGAACTGACGCTGCCCGTATCCCGTGACGCAAACCTCATTGCCCAGTACGCGAAAGGCTACAAGCTGCCCCAGCTCGACGCCAACGGCGTGATGGTCAACGATTTTGGTTATTTCAAATACGGCTTCCTGCCCAATCCCAATCTGAAGCAGGAATCCTCGGACAACGGGCAGTTGCGCCTCGAAGCGCGTCATGGCGCGCTGGAATGGAATCTTGCCGGGTTCTACAACCGTTACCGGAATTACATTACCGAAACAGGCATCAACCCGGAATTCACCCAGCTTCTGGGCGTCAATTACGTCTTCACGCCGGAAAACCGCGACCGCGTGCGCACCTATGGCCTGGAAGCCTCCTTTCGTTATCGCCTTGATGCACACTGGCAAGTCAATGGCGGCTTCTTCGCCATGAAAAGCCGCGATGACGAACGGCATCTGCCGCTGGAAACGGAAATGCCGCCGCGTCTCGATCTTGGCGTCGGGTATGAATCCGCCACCTGGGGGATGCATCTCGACTGGCGTTTTTCCGCCGCGAAAAAATCCTTCAAGACCGATGTTTACGACACCTCCAACGGTTTCAGGCGCGCCGTGGTGCCGAAGACGGGAAGCTACAGCCTGGTTGACCTGAGTGGCTACTGGAATCCCCATCCCAATCTCCGGCTCCAGGCAGGCATCCGCAACCTGTTGGACAGGAAATACTGGGATCACCAGGACATTCTCTGGCTTGCCAAATTCGACCAACTCGACGAAAAAGCGGGCTACGCGCAACCGGGCCGCGCCTTTTTCGCCGCGCTCAACCTTACTTTCTGAACACGAGGAAAACATATGGGACAACATTGGAATGACCATCTGCGCCTGAAAGCCGGGAATCCGCATCTTTTCCTGCACGACGCCGCGCAAACCCTGGGCCTTTCGGAAGGCGTGCTGCTGTTGGATGCGCCGGAATCCCTCTATCTTGGCCGAAATTTCGCCGCCATCCTGGAGCGCCTGTGCGCCGTCGGCCCCGTACTCTCCACGGTGCGCAACGATCACGCGGTCCTCGAAAAAATCGCGCCGGTGGAAAAAATTGCCCTGATGGGCAATTTTGGCCTCGCAGTCAACGTTGGCGGTTTCGATGTGCGCATGTTTACCGATCGCTGGAAACACGTCCTCGCCCACACGAGCGAAGCACACGGCAAGACCCTGCGCTCGATCCAGTTTTTCGACGCCTACGGCTTGGCGCTGCAAAAAATCTTTCTCCAGGACGAGGCTGCCCTTGACGTCTGGGATGCCATTCTTCGAGACTTTCGTCAGGAAAAGAATTTCACCTTCAAAACAGGGTTTTCCCGCGCCTACCCGAAAGATGAGAATTTCAGCGTCCAGCAAAAGGCGGAATTCCAGCAGGACTGGCTGGAACTCCAGGATATCCACCATTTCAATGGCATTCTTGAGGGCTACGGCATTTCAAGGCGCAAGGCATTTTCGCTCGCTCCGGCAGGTTACGCCCGCAAATTGCCGCGCGAGGCCATCGAGAACGCCTATCGGACGGCAAGCTGCGGCGACGCTCCGATCATGACCTTCGTCGGCAATCGCGGCATCGTGCAGATTCAGACCGGAAAAATCCACCACCCGGAGCGCATTGCGGAGTGGTTCAATATTTTCGACAAGAAGGAAACCGGCTTTACCCTGCATCTCAGGGACCAGGCGATTCACGAAGTCTGGCGGGTCTGCCGCCCGACCAGGGATTCCATCGTCACCTGCCTTGAGGCCATGAACGAACAGGGCGACATCATCCTCACCCTGTTCGGTCAGCGTCAGGAAGGCGAGAAGGAACGCGCGGATTGGCGGCGGATTGTGGAATCAGTCACCGGGGAGACGATTCCGGACAAAACCGCCGAGGTCATGGCATGAAAAAAGGGATTTTGGCCGCGTCCCTCGCGTTTCTTTTGCCGATCCTGCTGTGCTTCGTGTTTCTTGCGGCGCCGCTTCGGGCCGAAACGTCCCGGCGCGTGGTCATTCTGTCGCCCGATGTCGCGGAAATCGTGGTGGCTCTGCAAGGGGAAGCCACGGTGATCGGCAAGGAAAGTTTCACCAAGGCGCCGACGCTTGCCCATGCCAAAAACATCGGTCTTTTCCGTAATCTCACCGCCGAACCCATTGTTGCCCTGAAACCGGATCTGGTGCTGGGTTCCTACATGGCGCACCCCGCCTCAATCTACGCACAGCTTGAAAAATCCGGTCTTGTCGCCGTCAATGTCGCGCCGGAGGATACGCCGGAAGATTTTTTCCGCGCGATTCTCGACATCGGGCGGCTTCTGGGCAAAGCAGAGGCGGGCGAGGCGCTCGCCCGACAATGGCGGGAAGGCATGTCCGCCCGGCGGGAAAACGGCAAGCGTTACCTTCTGAGTTACGACGGGCGCTACGTCGCCGGGCGGCATACCGTCGGCGACCTGCTCATTCGGCTGGCGGGCGGCATCAATGCTGCCGCCGATGTCGAGGGTCTGAAACCTCTTTCTCGTGAAGGCTGGCTGATGGCGAAACCGGATGTGGTGGTCATCGCCGAGCACAATCTGGGCGTCGTGGGCGGCAGCCTCGCGCATTTCGCGGCGCAGCCGGAACTGAAAAACAGCCGCGCGGCGCAAAACGGCAAGATCGTTACCTTGAGCGCCACCAAATTCCTGACCCTGAGCCTGGAAACGCCGCACGTGGTCGAAACCCTGCGCGAACTGGGCGCAGACTGAATCCTTCTTCTCCCCAATATCTTTGCTTCATGAAACGATTCACTTTCCGGCACTACGCCCTCATGATGAGCGTTGGCCTGGCGATCATCTGGCTGTGCCTGGGCGTCGGGCTGGGCGGCTGGCAGCGCCCGGATCGGATTCCGGTGGAAATCTGGGATTTGCGCTGGCCGCGTGTGGCCGCCGCGCTCATGGTGGGCGGTGCGCTCACCTGCGCGGGCGCGGCCCTGCAAGCCCTTTTCATGAATCCGCTGGCCGACCCCAGCCTGATCGGTACCTCCAGCGGCGCGGCGTTGGGCGTCGTCATGGTGCTCGCCCTTGGCGGCGGCGGACTGGGTCTTCCGCTTGCCGCCTTTCTGGGGGCGCTCGCCGTTTGTGTCCTGGTGCTCGCGCTCTATCGCATCTTTGGCGGCGGACGGCTGGGGCTTTTGCTGATCGGTTTTGTCATCAGCGCCTTTTGCGGTGCCGTGGTCAGCCTCATCCTGTTTCTCTCCAACGACATGGTGCTCAGAAGCGCGACGACCTGGCTCATGGGCAGTTTTTCCAGCGCGGGCTGGACGCCGCTCCATCACGCGCTGATCGTGATGGTGGCGGGCGGTCTCCTGTTGCTGGCTAGGGGACGGGATCTGGATTGCCTTCTTCTGGGCGAAGAGACGTCCCGCTCCCTGGGTGTCGACGTGCGCCGCGCGCGGATGCTCACCATCGCGGGCGCGGCGCTTCTGACCGGCGCGGCGGTGTCGATCTCCGGGGTCATCGGCTTCATCGGCATGATCATCCCCAATCTGCTCGCCACCCTCTGGGGCGGTGGCCGAACGCAGATCATGATCCGTTCCGCGCTCGTGGGATCGGTGTTCCTGCTGGTTGTCGATACGCTCGCGCGTTATCTCGCCTATCCGGTAGATTTGCCGGTTGGCGTCAT
The DNA here is from genome assembly GCA_031271025.1 of Zoogloeaceae bacterium. Classification (GTDB taxonomy): domain Bacteria; phylum Pseudomonadota; class Gammaproteobacteria; order Burkholderiales; family Rhodocyclaceae; genus Azovibrio. The sequence goes on from JAISWQ010000084.1 coordinate 15,349, forward strand.
CATTGCCCTGATTGGCGCGCCCTTCTTCCTGTGGCTGTTCCTTCAGGGCGGACGGAACAGGATGACACAGGACGAATGATAGAAGCACAAAGACAACCCCTTCCCTGCCTCTTCGCAATCGAGGCGCTCAAGGTTGCCTATGGGCGAAAGGTGGTGCTGGAAATCGAACGGCTGGAAATCCCCGCCCACTCTTCCATTGCCATCATCGGCCCCAACGGCGCGGGAAAGAGCACCCTGCTGCAAAGCCTGCTACGGGATACACGGCATGTCCGTTGTCATGGCGAGCCAGTCGGGACGCGCTTGAGGCGCGGCGGCATCGCCTTTGTCGCCCAGCACCCGCTTTTTTCCACGCCGCTGACCGTGACCGAATATGTGCTGCTCGGACGCTACCCGCATCTTGCCTGGTACACGCGCCCTTCCGCACAGGATCGCATGATGGCCCAGACGCTCTTGCGGCAATTCGATCTCACGGATCTGGCGCATTGCCGCGTTGCTGCGCTTTCCGGCGGCGAACAGCAACGCGCCGCCATTGTGCGCGCACTGATGCAGGAAACGCGCGTAATTCTGCTTGATGAACCCAACAACCATCTGGATATTCGCCACCAGCATCTCTTCATGCGGGAACTGCGCGCCTTCCAGCAAACGCGGCCCATCAACTGCCTGATGGTTCTGCACGATTTGGGTCTGGCCGCCAATTACTGCGACCATGTGATCCTGATGTCCAAAGGCCGGATCGAGGCCGCCGGCTCGCCCCAGGAGGTCATGACCGAATCGTGCCTTACCCGCGTCTACGAATGGCCTGTTCGCCCCTACCGCCTGGAAAACGGCGGCGTCGCCTTCGATACGCTGGGGGTGTTCGCAGCATAGAGCCAATCGCAGCCGATGTTTTCGGGGGGGATTGCGCGCTGAAAATTCCCTCGTCCTGTCATCTTTTTTCAGCATGACCGATTCCTGATCTGTCCTCTGTCCGGAACTGTGGATTCAGTCCATCATTGACGGCAGGCGAGGCGTGAATTCCAGAGGTACGCACTATGAGCCACAGCAATTGCACAAGCGCCTTATCGGCGGGGCTTGCCGCGCACCGGGTCAAGGGGGACGGTAAGAGCCAGGTTGCCGATATTAGGTTGAATTTAACCTAGCTTCAGTGTATCATCATAACCTGAACTGAACAGGAGGTTGTCATGCGGCTCAATACCAACAATCTCGTTTCGATTTCCGAAGCGAACCAGAACTTTTCAAGGGTTGCGCGGCTCGTCGATGAACACGGCGCGGCAGTGATCCTGAAGAACAATGTTCCGCGCTATGTGTTGCTGGAATACGTCCAGTTCCAAGGCGAGGAAATTGCCGATGACGCGGATGTGCTCGCCATTGGGAAAGCCATCCTCGCAAAACACAGAAAGGCTTTTGAAGAACTGGCGAAGTGAAGAGGCGAGGAGCTACTGGAGTCGGCATTGTAGGCACCCTTTGCTGCGTTCGAGGGTGTGTCGCCCTATCCGACAATCTTTCGATGTCGTAGCCGAGGTGATTCAGGCAATCCATCAAACAGTGGCCTGCACCAACCTTTGGATGGCCTCAAAATTATGCGGAAAACCATGTCGCCATGCACTACTATACGGAAACCTGTTTTTGATGGTTATCCGCCTATGTTGGTTGGCTACATGCGTGTGTCGTCGGACTCCGATCTCTGAATCGTCCAAAATCGTGAACAGATTCTGAAACGCGCTCAATGGAAGAAAACGCACATTCCCCCGGACGACTTGTGTTTCTGGGAACAGGCGATGCGGCGCAGGTGCCGGTGTATGGTTGCGACTGTCCTGCCTGCGCGCACGCGCGGCAAAACGCCGCCGAGCGTCGCGGCCCCTGTTCGGCCCTGCTGGAAATCGCCGGACAACGCTGGCTGATCGACAGTGGCCTTTCCGACCTCTGTGAGCGTTTTCCGCCTGGCTGTCTCGATGGCATTCTCCAGACGCACTACCACGCCGATCACGCAGAAGGACTGCTGCGCCTGCGCTGGGGGCTTGGCCCATCGCTTCCGGTGCATGGCCCCGACGACCCCGAAGGCTTCGCCGATCTCTACCGTCATCCCGGCCCACTGGATTTTTCCCGTCCCTTTTCCGCCTTCGAGCGTCGTCCGCTGGGGCCGGATTTTCATGTCACCGCGATTCCGCTGGCGCATTCCCGAATCACCTTCGGCTATCTCATCGAATCCGCCTCCCGCCGCCTCGCCTACCTGACGGACACCGTGGGCCTGCCGCCGGAAAGCGAAATGTACCTGAAAAAACAGAATCTCGACCTGTTGGTGCTGGATTGCACCTTCCCACCGCAACCTACCGCCCCGCGCAACCACAACGATCTGACCCGCGCCCTGCAAACCATCACCGCGCTTTCTCCCGGACAAACCCTGCTTACCCACATTGGCCATACCTTCGATGCTTGGCGTCAATCCCCTGCCGCGCAACTCCCGCCACGGGTTTTTTGTGCGAGAGATGGGTTGAGCGTGATTTTCTGAAACCAGTTTTCCGGCCTTTTTCTTGTCCATGCCGGTACGACAAGCGTCATGGGCGCGGCGTTCCGCGCTCTGTCTTCGCTAACTATGATAGTCTCCTTTTCTCTTTTGCCTGTCACCACAAAATGAACCCCTGCTGGAGTGACCTCGTCTGCCGTCTTGCGCCCTACACACCGGGCGAGCAGCCCAAACTTGAGCGCCTCGTCAAGCTCAACACCAATGAGAATCCCTACCCGCCCTCACCCCGCGCCGTGGCGGCCATGCGCGCCGTGCTGGCCGAGGATGGCGCGCTGCTGGCCCGTTACCCCGACCCGGAAGGCCGGTTATTGAAGGAGGCCGTCGTCCGCCATTACCGCGCGTTTAACCTTGATCCCGCGCAGGTGTTCGTCGGCAACGGTTCGGACGAGGTGCTGGCGCTTGTTTTTCAGGCGCTCCTGAAACACGACGCGCCGCTCCTGATGCCGGATGTCAGCTACAGTTTTTATCCTGTGTACTGCGGCTTGTATGACATTGACTTCGTTCAGGTGCCGCTCACGGAAAATTTTGTGCTCAACACAGAGGATTATCGCAATCGCCCCTGCGGCAGTCTCATTTTCCCCAATCCCAACGCGCCCACGGGACGCGCCATCGGCCTTGACGAAATCGAAATCCTCGCCCGCGCCCATCCGAACGCGCCGCTGGTGGTGGACGAAGCCTATGTGGATTTTGGCGCGGAAACGGCAATTGCTCTCATCCATCGCCATGCCAATGTGCTGATCGTCCAGACCCTTTCCAAATCCCGTGCCCTGGCGGGCTTGCGCGCGGGATTCGCGGTGGGTCATCCTGATTTGATCGAGGCGCTGACGCGGGTCAAGAACTGCTTCAACTCCTATCCGCTGGATCGGTTGGCGCTGGCAGGAGCCGCTGCCGCGATGGAGGATGAAGTCTGGTTCGAGGCCAATCGCCACGCTGTCATGGCAAGCCGGGAGACGCTCGCCCAGTCGCTGGTTGCGCTGGGTTTTGAGGTGCTGCCCTCGGCGGCCAATTTCCTTTTCGCGCGCCACCCGCGGCGCGACGCGAAAGAACTGGCACAGCAATTGCGGGAAGCGCGTATTATTGTGCGGCACTTCCGGCAGCCGCGCATCGAGCAGTATCTGCGCATCAGCATCGGCACGCCGGAAGAATGTGCGGCGCTTGTTGCCGCGCTTGCCTGCATCCTGGGTCATTCAGCCTGAATCTGGCTTGAACCGGCCTGATTTTCCAAACACCACACATAAAGAGACAAACCCATGACAACCCCTGTAATTCCCGCCGCTGTGGCAGATGCCATCCGTTCCCGCCGTTCCATTCGCCGTTTTTTGCCCACGCCTGTCCCGCGCGAAACGGTGGAGGCTCTGCTGAAACTCGCCTCCCGCGCGCCTTCCGGCACCAATGTGCAACCCTGGAAAGTGTATGCCCTGGCAGGCGACGCCCGCGTTGCGCTTTCGGAGGCTATTCTGGCGGCCTACGCCAGCGGGCAGAAAGCCGAGCGCGAATTTGACTATTACCCCAGGGAATGGGCCGATCCCTGGCTTGCCCGCCGTCGCAAGGTGGGGCTGGGTCTGTATCAACTGCTGGGCATTGCCAAGGGCGACAAGGAACGCATGGCGGAACAAACCGGGCGCAACTACAAGTTTTTTGACGCACCTGTGGGCTTGATTCTTACCATGAACCGCCAATTGGGACGCGGCATGTTTCTCGATTACGGGATTTTTATCGGCAATTTCATTGCCGCCGCCCGCGCTTTGGGGCTGGATACCTGCGTGCAGGCCGCCTTTGCCGATTACCCGGAAGTCGTCCGCCAGCATTTGGGCATTGCCGGGGATGAAATCGTCGTCTGCGGTATTGCTCTGGGCGAGGCCGATCCGCTGGCGCCGGAAAACAGTCTGGAAACGGAACGCGAACCGGTAGCGGCCTTCACGGAATTTCGCGGCTTTTGAGGAACGAGGAGGAAAAAGCAGGGAGTGCGTGGAGCGGGTGAAGGGAATCGAACCCTCGTATGCAGCTTGGGAAGCTGCCGTTCTACCATTGAACTACACCCGCCTTGCGCGCCGTCATAAACGACAGGGCGCGGATGATAACACCTTTCCCGCAAAACCGCGTGCCCGAACCGATCTGCTAGAATCCTCCTGTTTCTTCTGCAAAGCGGGCATGGTGCCGGCCTTGCATTTTTCCTGATTTTCCACCCCATTTTTTACGCTCCCCCGGATCTCCCATGACAGCTCAACTCATAGACGGCAAGGCGCTGGCCGAAACTCTGCGCGCATCCTTCAAAGATCGAGTGGAAACCCTCGCGCGACAGGGCAAACACCCCGGCCTTGCCGTGATTCTGGTGGGCGAAAACCCGGCTTCCCAAGTCTATGTGCGCAACAAGGTGGCAGCCTGTGAAGCCGTGGGAGTGCATTCCGAAAAAATCGTCTATCCGGCGGACGTCAATCCTGCCGCAGTGCTTGCCAAAATCGCGGAATTGAATCTTGCCCCGAATATCCACGGTATTCTCGTGCAACTCCCCCTGCCCCGACAATTCGATGAAGACATTATCCTGAAAGCCATTGCCGCCGAAAAGGATGTGGATGGGTTTCATGCTGAAAATGTTGGCGCGCTGGCACAGGGCAATCCCCGTTTCATTCCCTGCACACCTTACGGCGTCATGAAAATGTTGGAGGTGGGCAAGGTGGATTTGCGTGGCAGGGAAGCAGTGGTCATCGGGCGTTCCAACATCGTCGGCAAGCCGATGGCGCTGCTGCTTCTCAACGCCGGGGCAACCGTGACGGTCTGCCATTCCCAAACCCGCGACCTTGCCGCTCACACCCGCCGTGCCGATGTGCTTGTTGCCGCCGTGGGCAAACCCAGGTTTGTCACTGCCGACATGGTGAAGCCCGGCGCGGTGGTGATCGATGTCGGGATCAACCGCCTGCCGCCGGAAGAAGGCGGCAAGCTCTGCGGCGATGTGGATTTTACGAATGTCAGGGAAGTCGCCGCCCAGATTACGCCAGTGCCCGGCGGCGTCGGCCCCATGACCATCACCATGCTGCTTGCCAACACCATCGAGGCGGCGGAGCGGGAGGACGTCGCGTGAGTGTGCCTCCTGTCGTCGGCGTTGTCATGGGATCGGATTCCGACTGGTCCACCCTGCAAGCCGCTGTCCGCATCCTCAAGGAGTTCGGCGTACCCTTCGAGGCGCAAGTCGTTTCCGCCCACCGTACCCCCGATCTTCTGTTCGAATACGCCGAAAGCGCGCAAGCGCGCGGCCTGAAAGCCATCATCGCCGGCGCGGGCGGCGCGGCGCATCTGCCGGGGATGCTGGCCGCAAAAACCATCGTGCCGGTACTGGGCGTACCGGTGCAGTCGCGGGCGCTTTCCGGCGTCGATTCGCTGTACGCCATCGTACAGATGCCCAAAGGGGTGCCAGTGGCCACTTTCGCCATTGGCGAAGCCGGAGCCGCCAACGCGGCGCTGTTCGCGGTGGCCATGCTGGCGATGGAAGACAGTACCCTCGCCGTAAAACTCAGCGCCTTCCGCAGCGCGCAGACAGAAAAAGTGCTGGGCTTGACGCTGCCGGAAATCTGATGCGCTTCCGGCGCACATCGACAATGATCCAGTGGTCAGTAATGTCCAGAATTTCAAACCGGAGTCAGTTTTACGATGCGTACCATGGCTGAGGATCGCGATACGCTTGCCTTTTATACGCAAGGGCAGGCGGAGCTTGCGCAAACGCTCCACGCTAGCGGCAGCGCAGTTGGCAGACTGGAAGCGGTAAAAATCCTGCCGCCGCCGGGTTGAGCGATGGCGGAACTGATTCTGGGCGGCGCGCGCTCCGGCAAGAGCGGTGAAGCGGAACGGCGGGCGCAGGCGGCAGAAGCGGCGGGATGCAAGGTGATTTACATCGCCACTGCCGAAGCCCGCGACGCCGAAATGGCGCGACGCATTGCGCGTCACCGGGCAACCCGCCCGAACTGGGAAACACAGGAGGCGCCCATTGCGCTGGCGGCAAGTCTTGCCGCCGCCGCCCGTCCGCAAACCTGTCTGCTGGTCGATTGCCTGACCCTCTGGCTTTCCAATCTCTTTTTCGCGGGCGCGACGGCACAACAGGCGGAAACAGGCGCAGCACTTGCCTGCCCGCTTCTCGCCCGCGAAACGGCGGCGCTGCTGGATACCCTGCCGCATTTGCCGGGGCGCGTGCTGCTGGTTTCCAACGAAGTGGGTTGCGGCATCATCCCCGGCAATCCCGTCTCCCGTGCCTTCGCCGACGCACAGGGACGCCTGAATCAGCAGGTGGCCGCAATTTCCGAACAGGTCACGCTGATGGCCGCAGGGCTGCCGCTGCGTTTGAAATAAGCCCGCGCAAAACACCGCTCCATGCGCCTCATTACAGGCTCATGCCTCCCCGATAACGGCAGCGGGATGGCAAATACCTGGCAAGTGTGCTGAAAGGCTTTGTGTTGTAAGCACTCAAGGCGCAACCCCAGACGACGGAGCCGGCGCTATTTTCTTCGCCGTTGGGTAATTCTCCCATCCGGTAAAGGGGATAGCCATTTTCCTGCAATTCGCCAAATCCCGGTACGAGCGACAATATGATTCCCAGATCATTCAGCTTCGCGTTTTTCCCGCCATAATAGATACGGACAGCGGGATAACCGCTGGGTGGCCTCCGGCCGTGAATATCGATTTTCTGCACATTGTCCGTTGGCGTGAATTCGTAACCGGGATAGCTGCCTGGGGGAGAAGGGCCAACACCGGGGTAATCTACGGCGGGCATTTCTTCAAGCCCGTTGGTGACATAGGCATCCATGATGGCTGCCTTTGCACCCGCCGCCAGTTGCAGACCTTCGGCGACATAGGTACGGATGGTGTAATCCTGATAGGCGGGGAGCGCGATGGCGGCGAGGATGCCGATGATGGCGACGACGATCATCAGTTCGATGAGGGTAAAGCCGCGTTGAAGGGAATGTTTGACGTGTTTCATGGTGAGACCTCTTGGGCAATGGAGAAGAAAAAAGCGCAAAAAAGCCGCGTTCGCATGAAGGCGGCGCGCGGTGGGAAGAAAGGGTGAGACGAGAAATGGATTGCGTTGCTGCGCGCGCTTGTGACGAGGATGGGAAGAGAATCGTTACTGCGAGGCGTGCAGCGACGCGGCAATCCAGGCGGCGGTTCAGTCTTCCGAAACACCAAAGCAGCCGGAAAGGTGAACCAACACAAAACGGGGAAATGAAACGAAAAACGCCTTCCAGACGCGGAGCGCGCGTCAGGGAAGGCGAGGAAAGAAAGGAGGGAGCGAAGAAGAAAGGCGGGTGTTTCTGGACACCCGAAAATTTTCTCCGTTATCGGTTTTTTTCGATAACAGAGAAAATTTTCATGTTGTGCGTTGTGCGTTGTGCGTTGTGCGTTGTGCGTTGTGCGTTGTGCGTTGTGCGTTGTGCGTTGTGCGTTGTGCGTTGTGCGTTGTGCGTTGTGCGTTGT
>JAISWQ010000143.1 GCA_031271025.1 Zoogloeaceae bacterium
CCGGTTTCAGCTTGCTGTAGCTCTCCCCTTCGCCAATCTGGCTCGAAAAGAGGCGCGTCAGATAGTAGAGAATGCGCGACTTGAAGGCCGCGTGATTGGCGACCTGTATCTCGATGTCGAGCTGTTTTCCGGATTTCGTTCTGACCCGCACATCCAGAATGCCGGTTTTGTCGCTCACTATCTCGCCCGGCAGAAAAGGATTCAGCAGGGTGAGTTCTTCGTAATCATCATCAGGCAGGGGCAACACGGCGCGCAGAAAGCCGACGAGCGGCTCCGTGTCGTGCGCGTCGCCAAAGAGCATCTTGAAAACCTCGTCGCATTTCGGGGGAAGGATGGCGGGCATGGTCGGTAAGCGGGAAGGAATGAAGGCGAGATTATAACTGCGGCGGCAGAAGACAGAGGACAGCTTGCGGCTGCGCCGTGTTCAACGGATGGATTGCCACGGCGCTACGTGCTTCGCTTGTTGACGAAGACAAGCAAAGTGTCCGTTTCGGTACCCGCATGATCCGCAAGACTTCCCCGCCCTGAACGGCGGGGCTTGCCGCGTACCGGGTCAAGCCCCGCCTGCAAGTGGAGATGGACGTTCCACGAAAAATTTATTCACATAATTTTCCGCTGGCGCCACACAAAGGTTTCCCTCACACCAAATTCCGTTTAGAATCTTCCTCGCCGCCCTCGGCTTTACGAGGCGTTTTCTTAACCTTTCGGAGAACTTACATGAGCACACCCGATCTCCAGCAGTTGTCTGCCTTGCAAAAAGCCAACACAGAGCTGGTCGCCACCCTTTTGCGCGCCGCATTCAATGGCGTCGAACGTCTTTCCGCGTTGAACGTCAATGTGACGCGCGATTTTCTCAATGCCGCTGTCAACAATGCGCAGCAGGTATTGTCCATCAAAAGCCCCGGCGAGTTGACCAAGTTGAACGGTTCTCTGGCGCAGCCCACGCTGGAAAAATGGATGGAATACTCCCGCAACGTGTATGACCTCGCAGGTTCCGTGCAAAAGGAAATCACCGCCGCGCTGCAAGGCCAATACGCCGATTTCACCAAGAGTGCCACTGCCCGTCTGGATCAGGCCAAGTCTGCCCCCGGTGGCGACGTCTTCGCGGCCATCGTCAAATCCGTGCTGGATGCTTCCAACCGCAGCTTTGAACAGGCCAGCGCCTTCACCAAGCAAGCCGCCAGCATTGCCGAAGCCAATCTGCAAGCCGCAACCGCAACCGCGCAAGCGGCCGCCAACGTTTCCAAAAGCAAGAAATAAGCACAAACCGCATGACAAAGGAAACTGCGCTTATGGTTTCCTGACTTCTCCCCATTTCAAAAAAAATCCCGGTCTTCAAGCCGGGATTTTTTTTGGGGGGGCAGGAATCGAAGCCACGGAAAGATCAGATACGCCCCAGACGATAAAGCGCCACTTCGGCGTTCAGGTTGGGATCTTCCCGCACGACTTCGCCATCCGCAAAGGCCAGCCGCTCCAGCAAGCGGATTTGCTCATGGGTGCAGAGCGCCTCGAAATCCGCGATGGTGAAAAAGCGCACGTTGGGCGAATTGAACCACTGATAGGGCAGGTGGCGAGAAACCGGCATATGGCCTTCGGCAATGGCTTCCCGGTGTGGCTTGTAGCCAAAATTGGGAAAAGACACCACGGCCTCGTGCCCAACCCGCAGCATTTCTCTCAAGAGCGGCACGGTATGGCGCACGGTCTGGAGTGAAAGTGACATCATCACGTAATCGAAGGCGTCGTCTTCAAAATCGGCAAGGCCATGTTCCAGATCGAATTGCAGGACATTGACGCCGTTTTTGAGGCAGGCGAGCAGGTTGTCGGGGTCCAGTTCCACACCGTAACCGCGAATTCCCTTGTCCCGTTTGAGCAGCGCGAGCAGCGCCCCGTCGCCGCAGCCCAGATCCAGCACGCTGGAGGCGGGGCGAATCCAGTCCGCGATGTGCTCAAAATCAAAACGTCCCCGCATGGTATTGAGCGCGTTGCTCATAAGACGATGCCTTTCAGGTAGGCGGCAAGCGCCTGATGGTAATGCGGCGTATCGAGCAGGAAGGAATCGTGTCCTGCCGCGCATTCGATTTCCGCGTAGCTCACATTCAAGCCGTTTTGCAGCAGGGCGTGCACAATTTCATGACTGCGCTCCGGGGCAAAGCGCCAGTCGGTCGTGAAGGAAGCCACAAAGAAACCGGCCTTCGCCCGCGCCAGCGCCGCCGCCAGATTGCCGCCATAAGCGAACGCCGGATCGAAATAATCCAGCGCCTTGGTGGCAATGAGGTAGGTATTGGCGTCGAAGGCGTCGGCAAATTTGTCGCCCTGATGACGCAGGTAGGATTCAATCTCGAACTCCACCTCGTAGTTGAAACGATGCTGGCCGTGCCGCAACTGGCGGCCAAATTTTTCCGCCATCTGATCACCGGAAAGATAGGTGATATGCCCGACCATGCGCGCGAGTTTCAGGCCGCGCCGGGGCGTGGCGCCGTGTTCGTAATAGTGGCCGCCGTAGAATTCCGGGTCTGAACGGATCGCTTGCCGGGCGACTTCGTTGAAGGCGATGTTCTGCGCCGAGAGCTTGGGTGCGGAAGCGATGACGAGCGCATGTCGCGCCCGTTCCGGGCAGGCGAGCGTCCATTGCAGCGCCTGCATTCCGCCCAATGAGCCGCCCATCACCGCTGCCCAGGTTGCGATGCCCAGCCGATCGGAAAGACGCATCTGTGCCGCGACCCAGTCTTCTACCGTCAGCAGCGGAAAATCCGCGCCATAGGGTTTTCCGGTGGCGGGATTCAGACTCCTGGGGCCGGTTGAACCATGACAGCCGCCCAGATTGTTCACCCCGACCACGAAGAAGCGATCAGTATCCAGCGGCTTGCCAACGCCAACGAGGTTATCCCACCAGCCCGCTGTTTTTTGCGGATGCGCTGGATCGTGAAACCCCGCGACGTGATGATTGCCGGAAAGGGCATGGCAGACAAGCACCGCGTTCGAGCGTGCCGCATTCAGCGTGCCATAGGTTTCATAGACCAGTTCAAAGCCAGGTAGAACATCGCCGCTTTTCAGGACAAGCGCGTCGTCGAAACGCGCGGTCTGCGGCGCGACGAGGCCAACGGAGGAGGTGTCGCGCATGGGATTCCAGAACAAAAGCCCGGTTGGCAAAACAATGCCGCACCGGGGAGGCCGCAACGATAAGGGGCGTGGAAGAAAAAGTCAAATGACTCCGGACTTTTGATTGGCACTGTGCTACCGCACACAACCCCCTGCAATCTGGCATTGTCTGCGTATCTGGCATATTTATATCTGCCAGATTCCTGGCCTCTGCGTCGCTGCATCCATGCCTGTCCTGCCAAAATTCGGGGGGCGTCACGATGCGGCGATTCAGGCTTTTCCCAACAGCTTTTCCACCAGCCGCACCCAGTAGGCGATGCCGATGGGCAGGGCGGTATCGTCGAAATCGTAGTGGGGATTGTGCAGGGCGCAGGGGGACATGCCTTTGTGCGTTCCCGCGCCGTTGCCCAGCCAGACGTAGCAGCCGGGTTTTTCCTCCAGCATGAAGGCGAAATCCTCGGCGGCGAGCGAGGGCGCGGCGTTGGCGTGTACCTTTTCCTTTCCCAGAAGATCGCGGGCAACTTCCAGACACAAGGCGGCTTCCGGGGCGCTGTTGCGGGTGGGTGGATAGCAGCGGGTCAATACAACTTCCGCGCGACAATCATGCGCCGCTGCCACGCCTTCAGCCAGACGGGCGATGGCGCTTTCCGCCCTGTCCTGAATTTCCGGGGAAAAACTGCGGATCGTGCCTTTGAGACAGGCTTCTTCCGGCAGGACATTCCAGGCGCTGCCCGCGTGGAAGCGGGTGACGCTCACCACGGCGGCTTCTGTCGGGGGAAGGTTGCGCGCCACCACGCTTTGCAGGGCGACAACGAGCTGGCTGGCGGCGACGATGGCGTCGGCGCCCAGATGCGGCATGGCCGCGTGTCCGCCGCGCCCGCGCAGGACGATCTCGAAACGGTTGGTGCTGGCCATGACCATCCCCGTGTGCACGGCCATTTCGCCCACCGGCAGATCGGGCCAGTTGTGCAGGCCATAGATGGAATCCACGGGATAGTCACGGAACAATCCGGCTTCCACCATCGCCCGCGCGCCGCCTTCGCCTTCCTCGGCGGGCTGGAAGATGAAAACCACCGTGCCGTCGAAATCAGGATGCGCCGCGAGATGCCGCGCCGCGCCCAGCAGCATGGCGGTATGGCCGTCGTGCCCGCAGGCGTGCATCCGCCCCGGATGCGTGGAGGCATGGGCGAAGGTGTTGCCTTCGGCGAGGGGAAGCGCGTCCATGTCGGCGCGCAGGGCGATCCTGCGCGTGCTCGTCCCCGCTTTCAGAACACCGATCACCCCGGTTTGGGCGTAGCCCGTCTGGACGGCAAGACCATGACGGGCAAGTTCGCGCGCCACGATTTCCGCCGTGCGGGTTTCCTGAAATGCAAGTTCAGGATGCGCGTGCAGGTCGCGGCGCAGGGCGACGAGTTCGGCGAGGAAAGGGAATTCAGGCAGCATGGGAAAATCGGGAGAAAAACAAGCGGGCAGTGTAACAAGGGATCGAATCAGAAGACAGACAAAACCACCTGTATTTTCACCGTCATTGCGAGGATGCCAGTTTCCCGGAACGCCAAGATCATTCCCAATGCCGCATGGATTGTGCCAAGAGCCTGAAGGCCCTCGCAGTGACGGAAATGGGGGACGTCCCCCTCAACTGCTACTTTGGATTGAACCCCCTGGCGCATGTGGCAGGCGCGTTTCACCCAACCCGCTTCACCCGCGCCCCCAGTTGCGTCAGTTTTTCTTCCATGCGCTCGTAGCCCCGGTCGAGGTGATAAATGCGGTCAATCACGGTTTCGCCCTGTGCCGCCAAACCGGCGATGACCAGTGAGGCCGAGGCGCGCAGGTCGGTGGCCATTACGGTTGCGCCCTGCAGGCTGGGCACGCCGCGCACCACGGCATTGCCGCCGTCAATCTGGATGTCCGCGCCCAGACGTTGCAGTTCGCTGGCATGCATGAAACGGTTTTCAAAAATCGTCTCGCGCAGGGTGGCAACGCCTTCCGCAACACTGTTGATCGCCATGAACTGCGCCTGCATGTCGGTGGGAAACGCTGGATAGGGCGCCGTGCGCAGGTTCACCGACTTGAGGCGCTGCGGCGCTTTCAGGGTGATGGCGTGGCGTTCCAGTTCGATTTCACAGCCCGCGTCCATCAATTTGTCCACCACCACATCCAGACAGGAGGCGGAGGTGCGGGTCAGACGCACGCTGCCGCCCGTCACCGCCGCCGCGCAAAGGTAGGTGCCGGTCTCGATACGATCGGGCATGATCGCGTAGTCGGCTCCCGTGAGTCTTTCCACGCCCTGGATACGAATTTCATCCGTGCCCGCGCCGGAAATACGCGCCCCCATGCGGATCAGGCATTGCGCGAGATCGACCACTTCCGGCTCGCGCGCGGCGTTTTCGATCACCGTTTCGCCAGCGGCAAGACAGGCGGCCATCAGGAGATTTTCCGTGCCCGTCACCGTCACCATGTCGGTGCAGATGCGCGCGCCCTTGAGCCGTTTCGCCTTCGCTTCGATATAGCCCTGTTCCACCCGGATTTCCGCGCCCATCGCCTGCAAGCCCTTGATGTGCTGGTCGACCGGGCGCGCGCCAATGGCGCAGCCGCCGGGCAGCGATACCCGCGCTTCGCCATAGCGCGCCAGCAGAGGCCCCAGCACGAGAATGGAAGCGCGCATGGTTCTGACCAAATCGTAGGGCGCAACCGGATTGCCGAGGCCAGCGGCGGAAAGCGTGAGACCATCCTGGCCGTCGCGGTCAACGGTCACTCCCATTTGTGCCAGCAGCTTGAGGAGGGTAGCGATGTCGTTCAGGCGCGGCACGTTGGAAAAATGCAGGGGTTCGGCGCTCAAGAGCGCGCTGCAGAGAATCGGCAGCGCCGCGTTTTTCGCGCCGGAGATGGCAATTTCGCCAGAAAGGGCAAGGCCACCCTGAAGAGAAAGTTTGTCCATGTGAGGAATACGGAAAGAAAAACAGAATCAGGATTGGGGGGCGGACTGCGCCGCGGGCGCATCTTGCGCTTTCTGGAAAACCGGCGGCTCAAAGAGCGAACGAAAATGCACCGCCTTCACCTCTGGATGATCGGGCACCATATAGAGAATGGGGGTCAGCAATTCTTCAAAAATGCCGCGCAGGGAACGCGCGCCGGTCTTGTATTCCAGCGCCAGATCGGCAATCTGCTGGAAAACCTGCGGCGATATGACAAGCTGCGCCCCCATTTCCGCAAGCAGCAGGCGAAATTGCCGGTAGAGCGCGTTTTTCGGCTCCACCATGATGCGCGCCAGCGCCTCCCGATCCAGCGCCTCAACCCGCGCGATGACGGGCAGACGCCCGGTAAATTCTGGGATCAGGCCAAATTCAAAGAGGTCGGTGGGTTTGACCCGGTTGTTGATGCGCGCCAGCACGCCAGCATCATCCTCCTGATTGGCGGCGATATAACCAAAGCTGTGCGAGCGCGCCATGATGCGCTCCAGATCCACAAAAGCGCCGCCACAGATGAAGAGAATCCCGGCGGTATCCATCACCCGCCCGTCGGAAAAGCGCGCCGGATAGCCTTCCATGATTTTCAGGAGCGCGTGCTGCACGCTTTCGCCAGAAGTCGCGCGGCTGGCGCCGGAAGCATCCACCTTCAGCTTGTCGACTTCGTCGATGAAGACAATGCCCCGTCCCGCGTGTGCCAGATCGCCGCCCGCCTTGTCGACAAGACGTCCCAGAATGGCTTCGATCTCGTCCCCGACGAAGCGGCTTTGCGCGAGTGAAGTCGCGTCCGCCGTGACAAAGGGGACCTCCACATGCTGCGCCAGGGTTTCACACAACAGGGTTTTGCCGCAGCCGGAAGGCCCCAGAATCAGGATGTTGGCCTTGTCCAGCGTCACCTCGCGCGTCTGGCTCAGGGCGAGGCGGCGATAATGGGTATACGCAGCCACCGCCAGTGACCGCTTGGCGTCCGTCTGCCCGACGACATACTGGTCGAGCGCGCGCACGATGTCACTGGGTTTGGCGGTGGCGGGATTCATCGTAAAACCGACCCGGCTTTTTTCGCTTTGAACAACTGGAACACGCTCATGGTACAAACCCCAGCGCGACGTCGAGGCCATACAGCGCGGCCAGCGCCTTCAGGCTGTCCGGGACATTGACGAACGCGAGACACGCCCCCCGCATCCGCGCCTGCCGTTGCCAGGCGATCAATACCGCAAGGCCGGAGGAATCCGCTGCCGCCACGTCCGCCAGATCCACCGTCCGCGCGCCTTCCAGTTGCGCCAGACCCGCTTCCAGCAGAGTGCGGGCGCTGGACATCCGCATCGGCGCGGAAACATGCAGACGGTCGGCGCGGCGCGCGATCATTTCCGTTTTTCGTCCAGTTTTTTGATCTTGTCGGAGAGCGACTTGATGAGGCCGTCGATGCCGCCCTTGCTCACTTCCTCGCGGAAGGTGTCGCGGTAATTGGTCACCAGACTCACGCCCGCCACCACCACGTCATAGATTTTCCAGCCCTTGCTTTCCAGTCCCAGGCTGTAATCCAGTTGAATCGCGCGGCTGCCGGGCTTGATGATTTCCGTCCGCACCAGCGCATCGGTATCGCCCGCTTTCATGGCAAAGGGCTTGTAGCGCACCGTCTGGTCACGGTACTGGGATAGCGCGTTGGAATAGGTGCGCACCAGCAAATCCCTGAACAGCTCCGCCAACTGTTTTTTCTGCGCGGGCGTCGCCTTGTTCCAGTCGCGCCCCAGCGCCAATCCTGTCATGCGCTCGAAATTGAAGGCCGGCAGCACCTTGGTGTTGACCAGCGCCAGCGTTTTCTGGCTGTTGCCGTTCTGGATATCCTTGTCGGTGCGGACCGCGGTGAGCACATTTTCCGTCACGGCGCGCACCAGTTCATCCGGCGGCTGGACGGGCGCGGCCTGAGCCACGCTACAAAACAACGTCAGAAGCGGCCAAAACCAGCGTTTCATGGAAAGAATCATTTGTCAGGCTCAATCACGGATTTGCGCCGCGCGGCGTTGCAGGGCGGCAGAACGGATATAGGTGTATTTGTCGAACGAGGCGTCGCTGATGACCGTATCGGCGGGCAGAAGCGCGGCACGCCCGCGCACCGCGCCGAGCACGACAAGGCTGTTGCGCAACGCGGGTCTGTCTTCGACATGCGCCCACAGCGGATAGGTTGCCTGATCCACGCCCCAGCCCGCAAGATCACGCGGGTTGCTGGGGCCGACAAAGGGCAGGAAAAGATAGGGGCCATCCGGCACGCCCCAGACCGCCAGCGTTTGCCCGAAATCCTCGTCGCCCTCTTCCAGTTCCAGTTCACTGGCCACATCGAAGAGACCGAAAATGCCGATGGTGGAATTGATCAGCAGACGCGCAAGTCCCGTCAATCCTTCCCTGGGCTTGCCTTGCAGGAAAGCGTTGCCACTGCGGTTCACGTCCCAGATATTGTCGTAGAAATTGGCAACCCCCACCCGCGCGGGCAGCGGCACGACCGCCTCATAAGCCTGCGCGGCTGGTTTCAGCGCCACCTGGTCAATGCCCTCGTTCACGGCGAACATGGCACGATTGAAACCTTCCAGCGGGTCATAAGCCCCGTTGCCATTCCCACCATTCCCGTCGCCATTTTCCTGCGCCTGCGCAGAAACCAGCGCCAGCGTCGCGCCCAGGGTCAGCGCGGCGAGCACGCGCGCGCAAACTTGTAACATCCTCTTCATTTCGTCTCCGATCCCTCTGCCGCCTTGCTGAACAGGAACTGGCTGACCAGCTTTTCCAGCACCACGGCAGACTGTGTTTTGAAAATGGCGTCGCCCGCAGCGAGCTTTTGTTCGTCCCCGCCTGGCTCCAGACCGATGTACTGGTCGCCCAGCAATCCCGCCGTATAGATGGAAGCGAAGGTATCCCTGGGAAAGCGGTAACGTTCGTCTATCCTGAGCGTCACTGTGGCCTCATAGGTCTGGGGGTCAAAACCGATGTCCGTCACACGCCCGACCACAACCCCCGCGCTTTTGACCGGCCCCCGTACCTTGAGGCCGCCGATATTATCAAAGCGGGCAATGAGGACGTAAGACTTTCCTGATGCTTCGCTGGAAAAACTGCCCACCTTTAGCGCCAAAAACAACAGGGCGGCGATGCCCGCCACGACAAAAAAACCGACCCAGAGATCGAGCGTTGCCCGTTTCATGATGCGCCCCTGAACATGAAGGAAGTCAATACGAAATCCAGCGCCAGAATTGCCAGCGCCGAAGTTACCACCGTGCGGGTAATGGCGCGGGAAACGCCTTCCGCCGTCGGCTCGGAATCATAGCCCTCGAACACCGCGATCCAGGAGACCGCCACGCCGAAAACAAAACTCTTGACGACGCCATTGAGCACGTCGTAGCGAAAATCCACGGCGGCCTGCATCTGCGACCAGAACGCGCCCTCATCCACGCCAATGACCTTGACGCCAATCAGCCAGCCGCCAAAAATCCCCATGGTGGAAAACAAGGCCGCCAGGAGCGGCATGGAAAGCACACCGCCCCAAAAGCGTGGCGTCACCACGCGGGCAATGGGGTCTACGGCCATCATATCCATTGCCTTCAACTGTTCGGTGGCTTTCATCAGGCCGATTTCCGCCGTGATCGCCGATCCGGCGCGTGAGGCAAAAAGCAGCCCCGCCACCACCGGCCCCAGTTCGCGCAACAGCGACAGCGCCACCATGACGCCCAGGGCCGAATCCGAACCATAGCGGGTCAGGATTTCATACCCCTGCATTCCCAGCACGAGGCCAACAAAGAGACCAGAGACCAGAATGATGACCAGCGACAGCACCCCGGCAAACCAGATTTCCCGCAGGGTAAGCGGATAACGGCGCAAGGCCGTGCCGGAATTGAGGAGTATCGCCGCGAAAAAGCGCGTTGCGCTCCCCAGCCGCCAGACGCGCTCCACGACGCCCGCGCCCAGATGGCGCAAGGCATTCGTCAGTCCGTTTGCCCATTCAGACACGCGCGTCTCCCAGCAATTCCGCCGCAAAATCAGCGGCGGGCAAATGGAAGGGCACAGGACCATCCGCTTCGGCATGGACAAACTGGCGCACAAAGGGATCTTCCGAATGGCGGATTTCTTCCGGCGTGCCTTCCGCCACCACCTTGCCCGCCGAGATGAAATAGATGTAATCCACGATGTGCAGGGATTCCTGCACGTCATGCGTCACCATGATGGAGGTCGCGCCCAGGGCGTCGTTGAGCCGCCGGATCAACTGTCCGATCACGCCCAGCGAGATTGGATCGAGGCCGGTAAAGGGTTCGTCGTACATGATCAGCGCCGGGTCCAGCGCCACCGCCCGCGCCAGCGCCACCCGCCGCGCCATGCCGCCGGAAAGTTCGTTCGGCATCGTGTCGCGCGCGCCGCGCAAACCCACGGCCTCCAGCTTCATGAGCACGAGGTCGCGGATCAGGGATTCCGGCAAATCGGTATGTTCCCGCAAGGGAAAGGCCACGTTGTCGAACACCGAAAGGTCGGTGAAGAGCGCGCCAAATTGAAAAAGCATCCCCATGCGCCGCCGCAGCGCGTAAATACCCGCGTGATTGAGCGCGTTCACCACTTCGCCATGCACCCGCACCGTGCCGCCGGTCGGCTTCAACTGTCCGCCGATACAGCGCAGGAGCGTCGTTTTCCCGCAGCCCGATCCTCCCATGATCGCCACAATGCGCCCGCGCGGAATCCGCATGTCGATCCCACACAGCACGGGTTTGTCGTCATAGGAAAAACACAGGTCTTCGATGTGAACCAGAAAGTCGTCAGACATGGCGACGGGCGACGGGGGCAAGGAGAAAAGAGCCGCATTCTAACAGAGAACCCGCCTGAGGCTTGCCAGACGTTTCATCGTGAAACCAACTTCGGTTTGCAACCCCGCCCGCAAGAAAGGTGCGGAGGTCGGGATCCCGGCCTGAAGACATGGGTATCGTTACGCTCCTTGTTTTTAGCGATGGATTCGGTTCGGGGGCTTTTTCCGGGGGGCTGACCGTTGCGTCATTGCCCCTCCGTTTACA
>JAISWQ010000169.1 GCA_031271025.1 Zoogloeaceae bacterium
AGAGGAGATCGCGTAATGGCCATCAACAAAGCAATCATCATCGGGCATCTGGGCAAAGACCCGGAAGTCCGGCACTTCGCCAATGGCGACATGGTGGCGAACGTCACCATCGCCACCTCCGAATCCTGGAAGGACAAGGAGACGGGAGAGAAGAAGGAAGCAACCGAGTGGCACAACGTCGTTTTCATGGGCAAGCTGGCGGACATCGCCGACAAGTACCTGAAGAAGGGTTCCCTGGTCTATGTCGAAGGTCAATTGCGCACCCGCAAATGGCAGGACAAGGACGGTGTGGATCGCTACACCACGGAAATCAAGGCGCGGGAAATGAAGATGCTGGGTGGTCAGAAGACGGAGGACAGAGGACAGAGGACGGAGAGCCGCGCTTCCGGTTCTGTCGCGCCGAAGCCAGTTGATGACGACATCCCTTTCTGAAAGGAATTTGACATGAAAAAAGTTTCACTCGATCACATTTCCATCGGCTCCCGTCGTTCGGGATCGTGGAACATAAGTGGTGAAACACACGCCTCCGTAATGGATGAGCTGGAGGCTAACCCAGAGTACCAGAAGTGGTTTAAAGACGCCCGCGAGGGTGACACGTTCCCGGTGTATCCGGGCGTGTTTGTCACGATGTGGGAGTGACAAATGGACAAAACGCAAAAAGCGCTTTGGTTTTCCCGTCATCAGATGACGGCGGCGCAAATCGAGGATGCGCAGAAAATGGGGTACAGCCTTGTCTACAATGACGAGGCGGGCATGGTGCTGGTTTGAGGGCAATGACGTGAAAATCATCCCGATCAAACAAGGAACGCCGGAGTGGCATGAGTTCCGCCGCTCGCATTACAACGCGAGCGACGCTGCCGCCATGCTGGGCATTTCGCCGCACAAGACGCGCAACGAACTGCTGAAAGAGTACGCCACGGGCATCACGCCGGAAGTCGATGAGGCAACGCAGTGGCGCTTTAAAGAAGGGCACCGCCTGGAGGAACTGGCGCGTCCGAAAGCCGAGAGAATAATCGGCGATGAACTGTTCCCCGTGGTAGGGGAATGGGATGATGCGAAAAAGGAAGGATTGCCGTTGTCGGCATCGTTCGATGGATTCGCGGAAACGGTCATCTGGGAACACAAAACCATGAATGAGCGCATCCAGAACGCCATAGACGTGCCGGATTACATCATGGCGCAGATTCAGCAGCAATTGCTGGTGTCTGGTGCAAGCCAAGCCCTGTTCACGGCAAGCGAACGCGAGGGCGTCATCATCCGTCAGGAACGCATTCATCCCGGTCCGGAATGGCTGGAACGCATCATCTATGGTTGGCGGCAGTTCCAGAAAGACCTGGAAGAATGGCAGCCGGAAGCCGCCTCCGATTGTGTGATCGGAAACACGCCGGAAACGCTGCCCGCGCTGTCCATTCGCGCCGAAGGGCGGATTATCACCAGCAACCTGACCCAATACATTGCCGGAGCGCGGGCGATTGTCGCGGGCATAAAAACAACGCTGGTCACGGATCAGGATTTTGCCGACGCGGAAAAGACAGTCAAATGGGCGAAGGAAGCGGAAGAATCCATCGACACGACCAAGGCGGCGCTGCTCGCGCAGACGGCGGACATCGGCATGGCGATGAACCAAATGGACGCGCTGAAGGGCGAATTGCGCGAGGTACGCCTGAAGCTGGACAAGGCAGTGAAAACGGAAAAGGAAAACCGCAAGGCGGAAATGGTCAAAAGTGCGCTGCTCGCCTTCCAATCACATACTGACGTGTTGCGCGAAGAGATAGAGGGCGAATGGACATCAAGGGTCGGGAATTTGCCAATCAATTTTGAGCAACCGTATTTCGGCGAAGTTATCAAAGGTCTCAAGAATCTGTCCAGCATTCAAAACGCTCTGGATACGGAGCTGGCGAACGCCAAGATAGAGGCTTACGCGAAGGCGCGGGAATACCGGGCGAAGCTCACTTGGTTTTGGGAGGTGCAACAAAACTTCGGCGAAAAATTCTATGACCTGCAATGGTTTATAGACAAGCCGATGGACGAATTCAAAGCCACGATAACGCTGCGCTTCAAGGAAGCGGCGGAACGTAAAGCGGCGAGACTGGAGGCTGAACGCGAGCGCATCAGGAAGGAAGAGGCCGCGAGGCTGGAAGCGGAAGCCAAGGCCAAGGAAGCCGAACGTCGCGCCGCCGCGCAACATGCCGGGCAAGATGCCATTGCCGCCGCTGCAACCCGGCAAGTGGAAGCGGCGAAGGCGTTTATCAATGATTCCTTGGGGGCTGAAACCATCGAGACCGCCAACCCCTTGCCGCCAATGGACACGGACATGATCCGCGCCTTTCTGAAGACCAAAAGTTTCGATGATGAAAAACGTATCCGCGCCGTACTGGTGGAATTCGTTAAGTTCTGCCATCAGAGGAGCGAGAAATGAGCACGAAACGCGAAATCAGGACGGCGCGGAAATGGAAGCGCCAACCGTTGCCGGAACCGAAGGGGGGAAATGATGGGCGCTAATTCCAAAATTGAGTGGTGCGACCACACGTTCAACCCGTGGATCGGTTGCCAAAAAGTCAGCCCTGCTTGCAACAATTGCTACGCCGAAGCATGGGCAAAACGCTCCGGTCTGGTTGAATTCGGGGCAAAAAAAGATCGCCGCCGCACCTCCATCAAGAACTGGCATTTGCCGGAGAAATGGAACCGCATATCGTCAGACAGTTTTACTGCATGGGAAGAACATAGCAAGAAGGCTGAATTTACCAATTGCCCGACCTGCCCGCGCGTGTTTTGTGGATCCCTCTGCGACGTGTTCGACATCGCAGTGCCGGATGAATGGCGCGCTGATCTGTTCAGGTTGATCCACGATACTCCGAATCTCGACTGGTTGCTGCTGACCAAGCGCATCGCCAACGCCAAGCGCATGACCGAAACCGCGGTTGGACGCGCGAGTTTCGGAAAATGGATGAATTTGTGGCTTGGCGCTACAGTCTGCAATCAGGAAGAAGCGGACAGGGATATTCCGAAGCTACTGGAATTTCCGGCGACGAAAAGATTTTTGTCGATTGAGCCGATGCTGGGAGCAATCAACATTTCTCCCTGGATTAAATCGCTGGACTGGATCATCGTCGGCGGCGAAACCGGATCGAAAGCCCGCCCGATGTACCCTGAATGGCCGCGCTCAATCCGCGATCAATGCGCGGTGGCGAAAGTGCCATTCTTTTTCAAGCAATGGGGAGAATTCCGCTGGGACAAATGGCAGTCACAAATAGTGCGGGTCGGTAAAAAATGGGCGGGTTGTCTGCTGGATAGCCGTGAACATAAGGAATTCCCGTGATGACCCTGCGTGAAATCCGCCATTTCCATCTATTCTGCGGCCTCGGCGGCGGGGCGCGGGGATTCAACGCGGCCAATCCGCGCGTCGGCAATCTGTCCGGGCGGTTCCGCTGTCTGGGCGGGATCGATGTCGATCCGGCAGCGATCCGCGATTTCTCGCGCCTGGCGGGAGTGCCGGGCACGGTCATGGATTTGTTTGACCGCGACCAGTACCGCGATTTCCACGGCACGGAACCGCCCGCCGACTGGCGCGAGGCAACGCCCGATGACATCCGCCGCGCCGCGGGCGGGGAACATCCGCACATCGTTTTTTTGTCCGCGCCATGCAAGGGGTTTTCGGGATTGCTGGCGGAATCCAGATCGAGGACGGCGAAATACCAGGCGCTGAACCGCCTCACCCTGCGCGGCGTCTGGCTGATGCTGGAGGCGTTCGCCGATTCCCCGCCCGGATTGATCGTGTTCGAGAACGTGCCGCGCATCGCCGTGCGCGGGCGGCATCTGCTCGATCAGATCGGGGGATTGCTGCGTCAGTACGGCTATGCCGTTGCCGAAACCACGCACGACTGCGGCAAGATCGGCGGTCTGGCGCAGAGCCGCAAGCGCTTCCTGCTGGTGGCGCGGCACGTGGAAACGGTGCCGCCGTTCCTCTATGAACCGGAAAAAAAGCGGCTGGCTGCGGTCGGTACGGTACTCGAACGGATGCCGCTGCCCGGCGATCCGGCGGGCGGGGCGATGCACCGCCTCCCGGCGCTGGCATGGAAAACGTGGGTGCGGCTGGCCTTCGTCGAGGCGGGGAGCGACTGGCGCAGCCTCAACCGGCTCGCCGTGGTGGATGGCGTCCTGCGCGACTACCTGATTGTGCCGGAGGCGCGCAGCGGCGCTGGCGGCGTGGTCGTCGATCCGCGATTCTCCGGCCACGAATACCAGCAGTACGGGGTGCTGCGCTGGGAGGAATCCTGCGGCGCGGTGAGCGGACAATCCGCGCCGGGCGGCGGGGCGTATTCCGTCGCCGATCCGCGCAGCGTGGGATCGACATTCCGCAACAAATACGTGGTCACGCCCTGGGCGGCGGCGTCCGGCACGGTGATCGCGGGCAGCACGACCGGCCAGGGCGCGTTTGCCGTCGCCGATCCGCGCGCCTTCAAACGGGAAACCGGCGACGCCTGGTACGGCGGCGGCCACTATGGCGTCATCGACTGGCAACAACCGAGCGGCGCGGTATCGGCGGCGGCGAACTGCGATAACGGGCGCTGGTCGGTTGCCGATCCCCGGCTGCCAGAGGCCAACGACAGGCGAGTGTGCGTGATCCGCGCCCTGGACGGCACATGGCACCGGCCATTTACGACGCTGGAACTCGCCGCGCTGCAATCGCTGGTCGATCCCGAGGAAACATTGGAATTGGATGGCTTGTCGGATCAGGCATGGCGGGAGCGCATCGGTAACGCGGTGCCGCCGGATGCGGCGCGGGCCATTGCCGATGTGATGGGAACTACGTTGCTGCTGGCATGGTCGGGCGAGACGTTCGTGCTCTCGAACGTGCCGATTTGGGTTCGCCCGGTGGCGGTGGCGCTTTCGGTTGCGGGAACGGCATGAGCGCGCCCAGCCTGTTCCTTGCCCCTGCCGACGTGGAAATCCTCACGGGCAGGAAGCGCGCCCGCTTGCAGGTCGAGGCGTTGCGGCACATGAGAATGGAAGAAAGGATCGAGTAAACGATGGAAGCCCTGCAAATCATCAATCGTCGTGACATCGAGGACGCCATCAACGATGCCGCGAAACGTGCGGCGGAAGAGGTCATTCGTCGGCTTCCTGTCCATCCGCGCCCGGCGCATGTCAATCAGAAGCAAGCGGCGGAGATGCTGGGCGTTTCGCCGCCGACACTGGCGAAGCTCATCAAGTCTGGCGCGCTGAAATTCAACAAGTGCGGACTGATTCCTGTGACGGAAATCGACAGGGCGATTGCGGATGTTTGACATTCCCAGATTCCGGGCTATACTGTCCCTGTCCCCGCGAACAACGGGGATCGGGTTTGACAGCCCGGCAACTTGGCGGACGTACCGCCACTACCGAGATCAGGCGGTGTTTTTACGTCCGCAGCATGGCAAATCCAATGGGCGAGCCGTGCGGGAGGGCGCAAGCCCTGCCGGTTCCAAGTTCCGGTCTGTCAACCCGCGCGGTCTCGCCCACCCTTTTGACAGAGGGTGGCGAGGTTCAAATCCTCAACTTGGAGTTTGCCATGTCTCAACCCACTACTGGCGCACTCGCGCCTGTTCGTCACACCATCCGCCGTCTGGAAGAAACCCGTCGCCATCCTTTCCGCCCGGAAAAGATCAGCCTCGACATTACCAGCGACTCCACACTTTTCATCATCAACAAGCCTTCTTTCCCGATACGTTTGGGAGACATCCTTACGCGCACGACTGAAGGACTATTTCATCCCGACGCGCCCGGCGTCAATCTGTTTGAGGAGAAACTCATGTTGACCGAAACCAGCGGCTACATTCAAGAACTGCCGTTCCCGCCTGTTCTGGCGAAGCCCTTGATCCCCGTGTCCGTCCGCACCCTGGACGGCGCACAGACCCAGACCGTCAATGCGCGGGAGCTTCATGAATTTCTGGAGAACGGGGACAAGTTCGCAACCTGGATCAAAGACCGCATCCAGCAGTTCAATTTCGCGCAAGGCATTGATTTTGAGGTTTTTCGGGAAATTCCGAAAAACTCAAACGGCGGGCGTCCGTCCGAAGAATACGCCCTCACCCTCGACATGGCGAAAGAGCTTTCGATGGTGGAGCGGAACGAGAAGGGCAAGCAAGCGCGTCAGTACTTCATCGAATGCGAGCGGCGGGCGAAACAGACCGCGCCTATCGCCATCCCCACGAATCTTCGTGACGCCCTGCTGCTGGCGGCGGAACTTGAAGAGAAGCGGGAAGCCGCCGAAGCCGCGCTTGCCCTTGCCGCCCCCAAGGTAGCGGCGCTTTCGCGCATCGAGGCGGGCGAGAAGTCTCTCACCATCACGGAAGCCGCCAAGGTGTTGGGGGTAAAGCGCGACGTGCTGACCAAGCGTCTGAACGCGGAAGGCTGGATATACCGCCAAAACAAATCATGGGTTGCGCACAGCGCCCAGATTCACGCCGGGCGGCTTGAATACAAGGAAGCGCATTTCACCGACGACGACGGCCACGAGGTCGCCAAGCCCTATTGCCACCTTACGCCCAAAGGTCTGGCGCAGCTTGCGCAGATGATGTCTTGAATCAGGCTGTAACCCTACTCCATGCGGCGGGCGATGTCCGCCGCAGAGGGGTTGTAGTAGGTCAGCGCGCGGGAAGTGTCTTTCCAACCGAACATTTTGCACATGTCCAGCAAGGCTTGCTGCGCGGGGATACCGGACGAATTCATCCGTCCGGCAATCCAGGTGGCGGCAGTGTGGCGCGTGTCGTGAAAGGTAAATCCAGAAAGTCCGGCGCGAGCGCGGTATTTGCGGAAGAGCGCATCCAGTGTTTGCGGCTTCAGAGCAAAAACCAGAATGTCATCCCATCCGCGCATCCGCTCAATCAGCCGCATGGACTTCTTGGTGA
This sequence comes from Zoogloeaceae bacterium, assembly GCA_031271025.1. Classification (GTDB taxonomy): domain Bacteria; phylum Pseudomonadota; class Gammaproteobacteria; order Burkholderiales; family Rhodocyclaceae; genus Azovibrio. The sequence goes on from JAISWQ010000169.1 coordinate 6,891, forward strand.
GCGGCACATCGCGCGGTTTGGTCTTCGTGACCGGCAGACGGCAGTAACCGTCATGCACGTTTGACCAGGTGAGGCCGCACAGTTCCCCGGCGCGCATTCCGGTACGCAGCGCCAGCAAGAAGCAGACGGCGACGGTGTGCGTAATCATGCGTACTTTGCCGGAATATCCCATCGCGCGCAACATGGCGCGTATTTCCTGAAGGGTGATGACGCGCTCCCGGTGATCCGGGGCGGAGGGCTTTTTCACGTCCTTCACAGGATTCACGCTGATCCATTGCCATTCCCGCCTTGCCGCCTCGAACACGGCGGACAGCAGGCCGAATTCCCGAATGACTGTGCCGGGGCTGACGGACTTCAACCGTTCGTCCCGCCATGCCGCCAGCAGGGGCGTAGTCACGGCGGACAAGGGAAGAGAGGCGGGGAATCCAGGATCGGCAAGGAACGCGCTGATGCGTATTCTCTCCCATCGTTCGCCGCGCTTGGATGGAGAGACTTCATCGCGGTATCGCTTGAGCGCGTCGGCAAGGGTGAATCGTTCGCCGGGGAGTATGTCGTTCTCTTCCCGAAAGCCGGTTTCCGTCTGTGCCGCCCATGCGTCCGCTTCCCGTTTGGTGCGAAACATTTTAGACTTGCGCCTGCCCTGGACAAACACATGCGCCCGATACCGACCGTCCCGCGTCTTGATGATGGAAGCCATGCGTAATCCTCTGCGTAAAATCTGCGTAGAAGAGTTTAGATTTTATTGCTGCTGAAAGCAAAAAATCATAAACCGCACAGAAGTAACCGCATGATTTTTAATGTTTTTTGTCTTGAGCAAAAAGGATAAAAAAAGGTGGTGGTGCCCGAGGCCAGACTCGAACTGGCACGCCTTTCGGCGGCGCATTTTGAATGCGCTACGTCTACCGATTTCGTCACTCGGGCGATGCAGGAAAACAGCGATGCGCAAGCCAGAACCGTTTCCTGATGGATTCCTTTCACCGGGAGCGAGTATCATGCCGCCTTCGCGCTGCCCGGTAAAGAAGGGCGGATTATCCCTGAAACCCTCCTGAACGACAACCCATCTTGCTGACCGTCGACGATTTTGATTTTACCCTGCCGGAGGCGCTGATTGCCCAGCATCCGGCACGGGAGCGCAGCGCCAGCCGCCTCTTGACCCTGACGGAAAGCGGTTTTACGGATCAGATTTTTTCCGCCCTGCCCGCCTTGCTCAATCCCGGCGATCTCCTTGTCTTCAATGAGGCCAGAGTCATCAAGGCACGTTTTTTCGGTCAAAAGGAAAGCGGAGGGCGGGTGGAAGTCATGCTGGAGCGCATCGAGGACGCGCGCCACGCCTTGGCGCAGGTGTGTGCCAGCAAATCGCCCAAACCCGGCAGCCGTTTGCGCTTGGCAGAGGCGTTCGAGGTGACGGTCATCGGGCGGGAAGAAAGCTTTTTCCGGCTGGAACTGGCGGCAGCGGAAACGGAAAATTTCTGGGAACTGGCGGAACGTCATGGTTCCCTGCCGCTGCCGCCTTACATTACGCACCTGCCGGAAGCGGACGACGAAGCGCGCTATCAGACAATCTATGCCCGCAATCCCGGCGCGGTGGCCGCGCCCACGGCAGGGCTGCATTTCGACGCGGCGCTGCTGCATCGGCTTGCCGAGCGCGGCATCGAGCACGCCCGCCTCACGCTGCATGTCGGCGCGGGCACCTACCAGCCGGTGCGCGTTCATGCCATTGCCGAACACCAGATGCACAAGGAACGCTTTGAACTCCCGGAAACGGTCGTCGAAGCGGTACAGGCGGCGCGGGCACGCGGCGGACGCATCATTGCCGTGGGCACGACCTCGCTGCGGACGCTGGAATCCGCTGCCGACGCGGCGGGAAATCTGCGCGCAGGATCAGGCGAAACCGGGATCTTCATCACGCCCGGCTACCGCTTTCGTGTCGTACAGGGTTTGCTCACCAATTTCCACCTGCCCAGATCCACCCTGCTCATGCTGGTTTCCGCCTTTGCGGGCATGGAGACCATCCGCAAGGCTTACGCCCACGCCATCCGCGAACGCTATCGTTTTTTCAGCTACGGCGACGCAATGTTGTTGTGGCGAACGGCGCAGGAAAGGCCGATTATCCCTGCGGATGAATGCCGATGAGTTGACTCGGCCGTCAGTCGTCAGTCGTTCAGGAAATTTCCGGACCAAATCCATCGCCACAGGCAAGCGCGGCGAAGCAATCCATGCAGTGGCTCGGTTTTCCGGGATGCTGCGGGAATCCCCAGGGCCGCATGGGCTGCCATGCCGCGTTCTCACATTTCCCAGATATTCCCGGTAATGCGTGAGTTATGAGTGAAGGGTGACCCGCCCAAAGGGGCAAACGGAAAACATCGCAACCACCGAATTTCCTCCGGTTCCAGTCTCACCTGCTTTCTTATTTGTTTTCGCGCACAGCACGGAGACTGCTAAACTCTCGGTTTTCCACACTGTTGCGGCATTACCCAACTCAGGAGCGCGCATGTTCGATCCCAAAACCCTTGAAGCCTTTGGCGAGCGTTTGAGCGCCGCGATAGCGGCCAGTCCTGTCCGCGATGTGGAAAAGAACGCGCGGGCGCTGGCCACCAGTTTCTTTTCCCGTCTTGACCTCGTCACGCGGGAAGAATTCGAGATTCAGGCAGGCGTGCTGGCGGCTACGCGCGAAAAGCTGACGGCGCTGGAGGCGCGGGTCGCCGAGCTGGAAAAAGCCGCTTCTTCCGCAACGCAGGTCTGAGCGCGGAGCGATGGCGCAGGGTCTTGGCTGCCTTTGGTGTCGCGGCGCGGAGGGATTGACCGCCCCGCGCGTGCGGGTGGAAGCGCATCTGGCGCCGGGCTTGCCTGCCTTTGCCCTGGTGGGGCTGCCGGATGCGGAAGTGCGCGAGGCGCGCGATCGGGTGCGGGCGGCCATTGTCAATTCCGGCTTTGAATTTCCGCAACGGCGCATCACCGTCAACCTTGCGCCCGCCGATTTGCCCAAGGAATCCGGGCGTTACGATTTGCCCATTGCGCTGGCTGTGCTTGCAGCTTCCGGGCAGGTGCCCGAAACGGCTTTTGCCCGGTACGAATTTGCGGGCGAGCTTTCCCTTTCCGGCGCCTTGCAGCCGATACGCGGCGCGTTTGCCATGATGTTGGCGGCCAGCGCCGAAGGCGAGGCGCGTTTCGTGTTGCCGCGCGCCAGTGCCGACGAGGCCGCGCTGGTGGGGGAAGGCGAGGCGCTGGGCGCGGCCTCCCTGCTTGAAGTCGCCGCCTGGCTGAAAAAACAGGGGGAACTTGTCCCCGGTACGCCGCGCTTGCAGGCCGCGTCGCCGCAGCCTCCCGACCTTGCCGACGTGAAAGGCCAGACCCAGGCGCGGCGGGCGCTGGAAATCGCGGCGGCGGGCGGGCATTCGCTCCTGATGTTCGGCCCGCCCGGCAGCGGCAAATCCATGCTGGCGGCGCGTCTTTCTGGTCTCATGCCGCCGCTGGAGGGCGCGGCGGCGCGGGCTTCCGCCGCAGTGCAATCCCTTTCGGGGCGTTTCGATCCCGCGCGTTTTGGCGAGCGTCCCTATCGCGCGCCCCATGCCACGACTTCCGCCGTGGCGATGGTAGGTGGCGGCAATCCACCGCGTCCCGGAGAAATCAGTCTGGCGACCGAAGGCGTGCTTTTTCTCGATGAATTCCCGGAATTTGACCGGCGCGTGCTGGAAAGCCTGCGCGAACCGCTGGAGCGTGGCGAAATTCACATCGCCCGTGCCGCGCGGCAGGCCACCTTTCCGGCGCGCTTCCAGCTTGTCGCGGCGATGAATCCCTGTCCCTGTGGCTGGCAGGGGCATCCCAACGGACGCTGCCGCTGCACGCCGGATCAGGTGCGGCGCTATCGTGGCCGTATTTCCGGGCCGATTCTGGATCGCATGGACATGCGCATCGAAGTTCCGGCGCTGGCGGCGGAAACCCTGGCGACCGTGGGCGGCGGCGAATCTTCGGCGACCGTGCGGGCGCGGGTAGTGGCCGCGCAGGCGCGGCAACGCGCGCGGCAGGATGATGTCAATGCCCGGCTGACGGCGGCCGATATTGACCGCCACGCGCAACCGGAAGCCGCCGCGCTCAGACTCTTGCAACAGGCGGCGGAAAAGCTCTCGCTTTCCGCCCGTTCCTGGCACCGTACCCTGAAAGTCGCCCGCACCATCGCCGACCTGGCGGAATCCGTCCCCCTCACGTCCGCCCACATCGCCGAAGCACTGCAATATCGCCGCCCGTTTGCGGAAGAGCGTTGATCCCCAACCCCATTGACCCGCATGAACCCCAAATCCAATCATCCCACGCTGGCGCTGGTCATCCTGCTGGCGGGACTGGCCGCTGTCGGGCCTTTTTCCATCGACACCTATCTCCCCGCTTTCCCGGAGATGTCGGCATCGCTGGCCGTGCCGAACGCCGCCATTCAGCAGACGATCTCCATTTATCTCCTTACCTTTGGTCTGATGACGCTCTGGCACGGCGCGCTTTCCGACAGCTTTGGCCGCCGTCGCGTGATTCTCTGGGGACTTGTCCTTTACGCCATCGCTTCGCTGGGTTGCGCGCTCGCGCCCAATATCGAGGCGCTCTGGATCATGCGCGCCCTGCAAGGACTTTCCGCCGGGGTGGGCATGGTGGTCAGCCGCGCGATGGTGCGCGACCTCTATCATGGCCCCACCGCGCAGCGGCTGATGTCGCAGGTAGCCATCATGTTTGCGATCGCGCCTGCCGTTGCGCCCATCATCGGCGGCTGGCTGGTGGCCTGGGGACACTGGCGGGCGATTTTCGCCTTTCTCACGCTGGCCTCACTCGTGCTGCTGGGCTTTTGTTACCAGCAACTCCCGGAATCCCTGCCCACGGAAAAACGTCTGCCCTTTGCCATGAAGCCGCTGCTTTCCGGCTACCGGCTCGTGTTGGGACGTCTGCCTTTTCTCGCGATCAGCATCGGCATTGGCGTTTTCTTCAGTGGTTATTTTGTCTATATCCTTTCCGCCTCCATGTTCGTCCGCAAACATCTGGGACTTTCCGCCACCCAGTTCTACTGGCTGTTCGTGCCGGGAATGCTGGGCATGATGGCCGGTTCCTGGCTATGTGGAAAGGTGGCGGGACACTGGAACACGCGCAAGACACTGCTGGTTGCCTTCGGCGTGATGCTGGGCGCGGCGCTCATCAACCTCGCGGTTTCCCGCTGGTGCGCGCCCACAGCTTCGGAAGCGCCGCTCCTTGCCTTTTTGCCGCTGTCGCGCCACACCCTCTCGCTACTTGTCATCGTCGCGCCGTTTGCGCTTTACAACCTGGGCGTAGCGCTTGCCATTCCGCTCTGCACCCTGTGTTCGCTGGATCTGTTCCCGGAAAACCGGCGCGGCATGGCGGCCTCCTGCCAAAGCTGCCTGCAAACCCTGGTCAATACCCTCACTTCCGCCTTCATCGTGCAACATGTCTGGAACAGCCGCATGAGCCTCGCCCTGACCATGCTCGTGTTGAGCGCGCTGGGAACGATCATGGTCTGGCACGGCGTTGCCGCCTGCGAGGAAGCATCTGCCTGAACCGGAAACAGGTGGCGCGTCTTGCGGCCAACGTTTTGCGCCCCTCACACCTGAAGCAGGCCGTACAGGACACAAGGAAAGAAGGAGAAGGTGGCAAATGTTGGACGATGCCCTGCGATGGTATAAAAGGACTTGAGTCCGCGAGGCGTAAACTGGAGCGAAACGGCGCGAAAGAAGAGCGTGGACCAGCGTAATGATGGGGTTTCTCCGTGGGAAAAACCAAATCAAGCATAAAACACAATTGCCCTGCTCACTTGTTGCTCCAACGTTGCACCAGGAATTCACGGCTGATAATATCCATGGACAACATGACGACAAGTTGCAAAAGGCTCGCAAGAAAGAATTTCATGGCGCATTTCGGCTTTCCATTTGAAGCGATTCTGACCTTTCTGGGCGTGGTGACGGTTTCCGTTTATCTCGACCTGTTCGCGCACCGGAAGCGCACAGACATTTCGCTCAGGGATGCGGCGCTTTGGTCGACGTTCTGGGTAGGGCTGGCGGTTGCGTTTTACTTCTATCTGTGGCTGCGTTTCGACAAGAGTTGGGCGGATCTCTATCTGGCGGGGTACGCGCTGGAAAAATCCCTGTCCATCGACAACCTCATGGTTTTCATGGCGATTTTCGCCTCTTTTGGGATCAGAAATATCTTGCAGCACAGGATTTTGTATTACGGCATTATCGGCGCGCTGGCGTTTCGCGCGGTGTTCGTGATCATTGGAACTGGCCTTTTCGCGGCAAGCCCGTGGGTGGGATTTGTCTTTGCCGCCTTCGTCCTCTGGAGCGCCGTGAAAATGCTGCAACAATCGGGCAGCAAAGAAGAGGAAATTCAGGATTACGCCAACCATTGGTCCGTGCGGCTCACGGGCAAACTGATGCCGGTCTATACCCGCCTGCATCTGGAACGATTTTTTGTGAAAAACCACGAACTGGAAGAAGCCCAGCAGACCTCGGTCACCCGGAAAGGGGAGATTTACGCCACGCCTGCTTTCCTGTGCCTGATGGCGATCGAAACCTCGGATATCGCGTTTGCCTTCGACTCCGTACCCGCCGTCATCGCCGTGACGCAGGAACCGCTTCTGGTCTATGCCGCCATGATTTTCGCCATTCTGGGATTGCGCAGTCTCTATTTTGTGCTTGCCGCCTTGACCCGATATCTCGTGTATCTGGAAAAATCCGTGATTGCGCTCCTGTTTTTCATTGGCGTGAAGATGGCCTTGCAAGCCTACGAGCATGTCTGCGCCCAACCTTCGTTTTTTGGCCTCGATCTCTCCGGTATTCTTTCGCCCGTTTGCGTGAACACGGGAATCCATATTTCTCCCGGCTGGAGCCTTGGCATCGTCCTGGGTACGCTGGCGCTGGGTGTGTTGGCCTCTCTCCTCTTTCCGCAAAAAGAGGGCAACAGAAAAAGCGCGTAGAAATCTTTCATTCACCAACGTTGCGCCCATGATCCCCCCCTGCGCTTGCGGTGGGCACGCCTGTCCTGGCGGCCCACACGCATTTCGCCGCTACGCCCTGAGCGGGGGGCGCGGCGCAAGGTAGCCGACAAGCAGGAGCAGCGCTCCAACCCCCATGAAGGAAACGATGCGCGCCAGCGAGCCGCTCTCGCCCAGTTCAACCCAAAAGAGCTTGACCACAACGACGCCAATCAGTCCCGCGCCCGCTGTCCACAAATTGCGTGCGCCCCTGCGTGTGCCCGTGGTCATCAATACCAGCGCGCAGCAGGTCCAGAGCAGCGACCAGCCGGCCTGCACCGCGGTAGAAGTCACCAGGGCTTCAAAATGGAAGGGCACGCCCCCCCAATGATGCACGGAACGGCAGATGCTCATGCTGAGGAGCGTCAACAGGGAAATACCTCCAGGCAGGGCGAAGTCATGCAGGTTGGCGGCCTGCTGTTTCCCAATCCAGCGCCAGACCACCGCGAGAACCACGAGCAGGCCGACTTCCAGCGGATTTGCAAGCGGCAGCCAGGGAAAGGGAGGCGCATTGCCATTCACGCTCAAATTGGCAATCCAGAAACAGGCGAAGAGGAAGGCGGCAACCGGCAGGGCGGCCACCTTCCTGGCCTTGTGCGAGAAGGCGCGCAAGGGCTGGAAGCGTCCTCCTTCGTTGCCTGCCAGCCACAGATAGAACGCTGGTGGCGTCATCAGCGCCAGCCAGTACCAGGCTTCTGCCACCAACCGCAGCGCATCGCGTGCGGTCAGCGCCAGCACGGCGAGACCAAGCCAGACCCCCAGTACCCGCGCCGCGCGCGACAAACCCGCCGGTAACAGCGGTTCCAGCAGACGCAGGAGCGGAAGGTAGACGCCCAATAGCAATGGCCAGCCGATGAGGACGCTGACCTGTGCCGCCGTCGCCTGCCCGGAAAGCGTGACGACCAGCGCCGCATACCAGCCGCAGCCGTCGCGCAGCAGAATGAAGGGCGACACGGCAAGCGGCAGCAGTGCCGTCAGTGCCAACGCCGACCAGCGGGCGCAGCGGGCAATCAACATCCAGAACAGCCCGCTCACGGTCAGCAGCAGCAGGAGCATGGCTTCATCCCAGCCCCAGAAAGAACGTTCCAGCGCCGTGACACTTGCCCAGAGCTGCCAGCCCAAGCCCCAGAACAAGGCCAGGGACGAGAGGAAATTGAGGTTGTTGGGAGAGAAAAAATCTCCAGAAGCCACAAAGCCGCGTCCCGCCTCCCGTTGCAAGACCCAGGCCGTGCCAAGACCGGCCAGCGCCAGCGCGGCGGGCGCGAGCGTTTGTCCTTCCGGCGGTACCCCCTGTTGGATGAAGATGAGACCAGTACAGACTTGCAGCAGCAGGCCAAAGCCCAGCACGGAAATCCGTTGCCAGAACAATCCTTGCCACAGCGTCAGCAGACCACTGATCGCCCAGACAGCGCAAACGCCGCGCCAATCCAGCAGGTAGAGCGGCGACAGGTTGAGAAGCGCAAGCCCCGCCAGCAACGCCACGCCCGCGAGGGGATGGTCATGGGAATCGGCGTTATTTGCATTGCCCAACGCCAGAATTCCGCTCAACAGCAGCGCCGCGCCAACAAGCGCGGCCAGAATCGCGCCATCGGCGCCCCCCGCCAGCACGACACGTTCCCCGGCTTCCAGGGTATTCAACAGCATCAGGACGCCGCCGAACTGCACGCCGAAGGCACAGAGGATGAAACTCTGCATGCGCTGGCGCGCGTCGGCAAGGAGTGTCGCCACGCCCATCAGCGACCAGAGCATGATCGTGCCTTCCCGGGCGCAGGCCAGTGGCGCAATCAGATAGAAACCGAGCAACCCTCCCACTGCTAAAAAGGGCGAAAGGTCACGTTCCGTCGTGGATAGACTGCCTTCCGGCGCTCGTGTGATCGTCTGCTGTATGAAGAGCAGCGCCGCGCCCAGCAAGGCCGCGCCCAGTGGCGATCCAGAAAGCAGCGTCGCGCCTGAAACGCCGGGGGCAAGTCCGGAAAGGAAGGCCAGCGCCGAGGCCAGCATCAGGAGAAGCGCAAAGGCGCGTGTGCCGCTGCGCCCCTGTCGCCAGCCCAGCCAAAAGAGCGCCGCGCCTTCCGCCGCCCAGGCCGCCGAAGTCCAGCGGGCATCAAAGGCCAGCGGCAGCGCGAGGGTGACAAAGGCCAGACCCAGCGCCAGACAGACTTCCCGCAGCATGGTGATCCGGGGATGGCCGCGCATCGCTACCGCCAGCACCAGATAGAACAGGCCGAGGACAAGTGCCGACCAGGCCGCGCCGTAGGGGAAATGCGCCACCAGCGCGCATTGCAAGCCAAAGCCGACCAGCGGCGGCGCAAAGGTCAGGGTGCCATCCAGATAATCCACGCGCCGCGCCGACCAGGCCAGCATCGTGGCGCGATCAGCCGCTTCCGGCACATCCGTCGCTTCCAGCAAACGCCGCCGCGCGAAGAGAAAACCGATCCCCACATACATCAGGAAGAAGAGAATCAGAAAGGGTTGCAGGCGCATGAAGAGCGCGGGGGTGTAGACATGCAGCCCCCATTCCAGACCAATGCCGAAAGTGGCGACAAAGCCGATCAGATTGAGACTGCGCCAAATCCTGAACCAAGCAAGGGTCACGATGCCTGCATTCAGGATCGCGTAATAGATCCACAAGGCAAGGGGATTATCCACCCCGGAAGAGGTCAGAATCGGCGCGGCAAACCCGCCCAGTGCCGCCACACAGGCAAGGCTGGACGCATTCTGCATCAGCGCCAGCAGAATGAGGCTCACGGTCAGCGCCACAAGCAGGATCATCGCCAGAGAAGGTTGCAGGAAATGATGCAGATGCAGGGCGGCCAGCGTGGTGAGGTAGAGCGTTGCAATCCCCGATCCTTGCAGAATGCAGGCATAGGCGGCGCGCTTGAGGCGCAAGCGCCAGCCCAGGCTCAACAGCACGAACGCAGCGCCCACGATCCCGGCGTAGCGCAAGGGAATCGGCAGGGTGAAATGCGTGGAAACATAGCGCAACAAAAAGGCAAAACCGAGAAAAAGCACCGCCGCGCCGAGATGCACCACGGCATTGCCGCCGAAAAACCAGTGGAACAGCCTGCTCAACAGACCTTCCGGCGCAGGGTTTTCCGCAGGCGACGGCGCGACGGCAGGTGCGGGATGTTGCCACTCTGGAGGAATTGCGCGCACTCCGGGGCGGCGCGCAGACGCATCAGGCCGGGGCGGTTCCGGCGTGGCAGGCAGAACGGGGGGCGCGCTGTCGTTCGTCCTGGGCGGCATGACCGGCATCGGAACGCTTTCCACGGCAGGTGCAGGTGCTGATGGTTGCGTGGACAGATCAACGTCTTCCAGCGTCAGGGTAAGCAATACGTCCGCCGCAGCGGGGTGTACCGTCTCCGCCATCGACGCTGCGGCGGGAGGCGCGACAGGTTTTTCCACCACGGGGATTTCTGTTTTCGCCACAGGGAGTTTTCCTGCGGTGGCGGGATCTTGTTCCGCCGCTTTTTCCGGCGCGGCGGGCGGAGGAGACCTGGTTTCCAGGCGCTGCTCCAGCACCGCAAGGCGCTGGCGCAGGCTGACATTCTCCACATCCAGCGCCTCCAGTCGCCTGGGCAGCCATATCAGCCATATCCACAAACTCAAAAGGTATAGGAAAAACAGCAGGATTTCCATCATCGTCTCCTCATCCGCCAGAATGGCAGGCAACATAACCATAATACTAATTATATAGTCTAACAAGGTCAAGCCTTGCGCGTTCGGGGGCAAATAAGTATCCCCCGGCAGAGCCGGGTGCTTTGGATTGTGAGCCGCTCAAAGCGGCTGGCTACAAAATTATTTCTGCTGGTGCTTTTTCGTCCTAAAATGGGGAATCGCGCCGTTGGCGCAACATAGAACTTTTCTCATGGCATTCATCGTTTCCACGCTCCCCGGCCGCATCCGCATACGGCACGGAATACTGGCTTCCACGGATTGTGGGGAACGGCTGCGGCATACCTTTCTGGCGCGCCCCGGAGTGACGGAAGTTGTCGCCAAACCCGATGCCTGTTCGCTGATCGTGCGTTACGATGCCCAAACAATCGTCCCGGAAGTCATGGAAGACTTCGTGGATGCGGAGGTTGCCGCCGAAATCGCCGCACGGAAGACAGCGCAAACGCGCGGCACGCGCTTGAACCATTACGCAAAATATGGCATGTTGCTGAGCCTTGCCCTTTCACTGGCGCTTGCCGCCAGAGGCAAACGTCGTGCGCATACGCTGGCCGGAGCGATCTTTCTCGCCGCGTTGGGGGCGCACCTTTTCCATCACCGCCACCGCATCACGGATTGAGTTCCCATGCCTGCCTCCCCCCCGTTCGACGAAACCCTGCGCGCGCTCACGGCGCAAATCACCATTGCCCATCATTTGCCAGGACGTATCCGCCTGAAACAGCGTACTGCGGTAGAAACCACACCGGCCAGATTTTCCGCCGATACCCTGATTGCCGCGCTCAAGGCCATTCCCGGCATCACAAACATCAGCCTCAACCGGCTGGCGCGTTCCATGACCATTGTTTATGACCATGACGCCATCCCGCCGCAAACCTGGCCTGATCTGCTCTCCGGCGGCAGAACGCCGGAAACCTGTGCGCTGGCCGCCCGCCTGACTTCCCTGCTTGCGCGCGGATGACCTCCATTCCCTTTTCCTCAAGGAGAAAAACCATGTTGCCCTTGCTTCCCTTCGCGGCAGGCGTCGTCCTCGGCGCTTTCGTTCCAAGCCTTGTCCGCAAGGCAAAAATCAGCCCTCGCGTCAGCAAGACCGCAGACCTAGCCGGACGCAAGGCGCGCGCGGCCGCTGCTTCCGGGCTGGATACGCTGACGCAGGCCAGCGCGCGCTGGCGTGATCGCATCGCCCCGGCTCTGGACACGGAACCAGAACCCGCTGCCGAAGTTTCAGAGGCGGAACGCGCGCCCGCCAGCCCCCCGAAAAAATCCCGCGCCAAATCCAGGGAGACCGCATGAAAAAGAAGCGCGACAAGAAAACCGTACAGGCACTCTCCAAACGCACGCTCACGAATGATTTTTTACGCGGCGCGCTGGCAGGCGCTGTGCTTGCCACAGTGAGCACGGGAGAGCGTCCAGGCTTTGACCGCAAACTCGCCCGCGTGGCACTGCAAGGCGGCGCGGCATTGGCACTGGCAACATGGGCAGCAGATGCCGTACAACGAGGCCAGCCTGTCCGCGCCCTGCTGGCTGCCACTGGCACACTGGCAAGCGTCCATGCGCTGGAATATCTCCTGCCCGACCCGGCGGCAGGCGCGACCGAATCCCTCATTCAAGGAGCAAACCCATGAGCAAGAAAAGCAAGGAAAAGAAAGCCCAAAAAGCGGCAAGGAAAGCTGCCAAGCAAGAATTCAACCGCTTTTTCACACCCAACGGCGCACAAAACACGGCGACATCCAGCTTGTTTGGACCACTGGGACAATGGCTGCGCGAACATCCTTCCGAACAATTCCTGATCGGCGCGCTTCTGGGCGCAGCCACCGCCTACGCGCTTTCCAACGAAGAATTGCGCGCCAAACTGTTGAAAGGCGGCATCGAGCTTTACGGCCGTGTCGTAGGCGGCCTTGCGGAATTGCGCGAGCAAATGGCAGACCTGCGGGCAGAAGCGGAAACCAAAACGCTTTGAGAAGCCATTCACGAATTGCCGGGCGACAAAAAAGCCACCTTTATGGGGTGGCTTTTTTGTTGGATAAGGAGTCTGGCAGTGACCTACTTTCACGAGTGGAAACTCACTATCATCGGCGTGCTTTCGTTTC